>JBEDKD010000209.1:0-5078 GCA_041172365.1 Cyanobacteriota bacterium
CCCCCCGTAGTTGCCCCGCTCCCCCCTCAATCGCGCGTGTGGGGGGTTGACACGAAGGCACTATCCCCACAAATCATTATGAATGACTGAGACGGACTATATATTAGACATAGCAGCAAAAATAAGGTCCTTCGCAGGCAGGATGCCTGCGCCACAATAATTGTTGGAGATGTCTGGTATGGTTTTTTGAATTCGTGAAAACTGCTGCAATCACGATCGCGCCCCTGTAGTGGAGGAATGAAAAATTAATAAAGTAGTGCAGGCATCTTAGCCGCGTTCGATCTCAAGGGTTCCCCGAAAAACGAAATCATCAAGTTATTTAATATTCATTCCTTAGCATTGTGCAACCCCCCATTACCCACTTGTTTTGTAGTATATTAATTTCACCGGATATCCGGCAAAAGTCATGCCAAAATTAGGCAAAAAAACAGGTGTTATGTTGACTCTATGAAGTTATTTAGGATCAAATAAGGTAATTATAGAGGGGAAAATTACCCCCTTGATGCCGAGGTTTCTTGGATAGATAAAAAAATAATCTTGACGATCAGTAAAAATTGAAGTATAGTCATTAATAGACATAAATTACACCAAAGACTAGATGAGGATATTTTTGTGAGCAAACCCATTTTCGAGTTAGTTGATCAACTACCCACCGGTGGCTTGACTGTTTCCATGTTAAAAGCCCTCGATTTTGTTGCTCCTGGTGAGTGGCAAAATACTGTTGGCTTTGTCAATACGATTAAAACCGTCACTGGTGAAACCGATGACGCGTTGATTCAGCAAATTGGTGAAAGAGCAATTTATCTTTTCAACGACAGATCCCAAGGATATCAAACCGCTTTATGGCTCTATCAAACCGTAGACGGTACTGATAAAGTTCTTGGTGCAGCAGCTTTGGCCAATAAAGTCGGGGAAAAAATACCCCTGTTAGGTTTTTTAAATTCCGTTACTCCCAAACCTGACAAAGCTCAAACTATTGATCTCACTTTAAAAGTAGTCGCGGAATTAGTCGCCTTCTGTCAAATTAACGGTATTCCGGGTGATAGTATTGGCGATTTTGTTGCCTCTTTAGGTGAATATGGTGGTGAGTCACTCATCCGCATGGTGGCTTTAATTTGTGTTGATGGTTTGATACCCCTCGGACCAGACTTTATTAGCAAAGCCCTATCTGGAATTAGTCAGATGAGCCCTGGGGATTTAGGACAAAACGCGACTTTCCAAAGCATCAAAGATACAATTCCTGGTAGTGGTGATGCGGGGAAACTCAACTTTATTGGCGAAAGTTTTGACTCAGTTAAAGGTTGGATGAGTGGTATTGTGGCAGCCAATAATTTAACGCCAGAGAAAGTCGTTGGTAATTTACAGAGTTTTATCGAGTTTAGTGATGATAAATTAGACTATCTAGCCGCGTTCATAGATGTATCGACTAATTACTATGAACACACGGGAACGCAGACTTTAGCGCGACGCTTGATTGAACGCGCTGTGGCTGAAATTTAGTTGTCTGATCAAGGAGACCAAACAATTAAATAAATAACCTGGGTAGGGTGTGTTATCTGTTTTCAGTTACATACTCCTTTCCCAGTCAAATATTGCTCTCTTTGCTATTTTTTTTTCTCTCTGTGAGCTTTGTGGTTGATTATGAAAAATTTAGGTATTATTTGGGTAATTTAGCATATATTTTTTAACAGTAGTGATTATTTATGATTGGGAGTTGTGAAAAATCTCCACACGATCGCGCCCCAGTTGTTTCGCATGGTAGAGAGCTTCATCAGCATAGGCGATTAATGTATCAGGATTAACATCTAAAGTCGGGATGAGGGAAGCAATGCCGAGACTAACAGTGACAATATCCTTCACCTGAGACTGGGCATGGGGAATCGCCAAATCATAAATGACTTGCTGAATGCGTTGTGCGACTTTAATCCCACCCTCTAAATTAGTATTGGGGAGAAGTACCACAAATTCTTCGCCACCATAACGGGCGAGAAGATCAATGGGACGAGTAACATTTTGGTGACGAATCGCTCCATACACAGCTTGCGCGATCTTTAATAGACAATCATCCCCTCCAAGATGACCATAGTGGTCATTGTAGCGTTTAAATTCATCAATATCAAACAGAATCAGCGTAAGTAACTGTTGTTGCTCTGCCAGTTGTAACCACTCTTGGAGGAGACGAGCATTGAAACAACGACGGTTAGCAACCTGAGTCAAACCATCGAGATTCGCCAATTGTTCTAGTTTCTGATTAGCCTCTTGCAGAGCGAGTTCAATTTGCTTACGCGTCGTGATATCGCGGATCGTAATAGCAAAACCATCGCCTAACTTGACTGCAACAAAGTGAAACCAGTAAGAATCATCACCTAATGGATAGTAAAAATCCTGTTGTAAAGGTTCACCGGTTTCAACGATCTCAACGAAGCGATGAAAGAGTTCTCCATCAATACGGCTGAGGAATTTTTTCAGCACCAATTTGCCACTCATCTCTTCGCGAGTCCTTGCAAAAGATCGAGAAATCACCGGGTTGACGACTAAGCAGCGAAAATCCTCAATATCCCCCGTAGTCGGTTCGCGGACTGCTTGCATTGCAGCAATACCATCGAGTGAACTGTTCAAAACACTCGCCAGTAACGCCCTAGATTGATAAAGTATTTCTTCGGTTTCCCTGCGCTTAATAATTTCTTCTTCGAGAAGGCGTTGCTGGCGTTGAATGGTTAACTGATTTTCTACTCGTGCCACCACTTCTTCGATCTGAAAGGGTTTAGTAATGTAGTCGATCGCGCCGGACTCAAAAGCCCTTACTTTATCAAAGACATCATTTAAAGCACTAATAAAAATGACGGGAATGTTGCGTAAATTTTCATCGGCTTTGAGGATTTGACAAACTTCATAGCCATCCATCTCTGGCATCTTAACATCTAAAAGGATCAAATCAGGTTGCTTCACCTTCACGGTTTTGAGTGCCATCCGTCCACTGGTTACGCTGCGAACAGTGTAGCCGATTTTCACTAACAAATCGCTCAACAATTGTAGATTTTCGGGAATGTCATCTACCAGTAGAATATTGCCTTTATTTTCAGATTGAAAATCAAGATTCATAAAATTTAATAAAAGGTGATCAACTTGACATTTTTTTAACGACTCACTCAAGATTCCTGACTGAGCTGTTTTTTGCTAATGGGAATTTGCATAACAAATTCCGCACCTTGTCCTAAGGTAGAGCAACAATATAAATTTCCACCGTGTTGCTCTACCACAATCTGGTGACAGATGAACAGTCCAAGTCCAGTTCCTTTTCCCACGGGTTTAGTCGTAAAAAAAGGATCAAATAATTGTGATTGTACTTCGGGAGAAATTCCTAAACCATTATCGAAAATATTAATGGATATTCTATTATTATCTATGATTTTAGTTGAAATTTTTATTTGTGGTTCTTCTCCAAAGAATTGGGTAGAAACGGAATCAATAGCATTAATAAAAATATTCATAAATACCTGATTTATTTGACCGGAATAACATTCAATTAGAGGGAGTTTACCATATTCTCTAATCACGATAATTTCGGGATGTTCTGGTGTAGCTTTCAGGCAATTCTGGAGAATCATTAATGTACTCTCGATACCTTGATGGATATCCACTCGTTTAAATTCAGCCTCATCGTGACGCGAGAAATTTCGCAGAGACAGCACTATTTCATTAATGCGCTCGGTTCCGTTCTCCATAGAATTTAACAGTTTGAGCAAGTCTTCTTGCAGGAAATCTAGGTTAATAGCCTTGATTTCGGCTTTAATTTCTGGTGGAGGATCGGGAAAGTGTTGTTGATAGAGTTTCACCAAATGCAGTAAATCTTGGAAATATTCAGTAGCCGGGAGCAAATTGCCATGAATAAAATTAACCGGATTGTTAATTTCATGGGCTACACCGGCAACCAAATTCCCAAGTGAAGACATTTTCTCACTGTGGATGAGTTGGGCTTGAGTGTTTTTTAATTGGCGCAGGGTAAGTTCTAAATTTTCAGCTTGTTCTTGTAATTGAAATTCTGCTTGTTTCCGTGCCGTGATATCACGGATCGTAATAGCAAAACCATCCCCTAACTTGACTGCAACAAAGTGAAACCAGTAAGAATCACCGAATGGATAGTAAAAATCCTGTTGTAAAGGTTCACCCGTCTCAACGAGCTCAACAAAGCGATGAAAAAGTTCTCCATCAATATTGCTGAGGAATTTTTTCAGCACCAATTTGCCGCTCATATCTTCACGATTCCTTCCAAAAGCTCTCGAAATCACCGGGTTGACGACTAAGCAGCGAAAATCCTCAATATCCCCCGTAGTCGGTTCACGGAGGGCTTGCATCGCGGCAATCCCGTCGAGTGAACTGTTCAAAACGCTCGCCAATAATGCCCTAGATTGATAAAGTATTTCTTCGGTTTCCCTGCGTTTAATAATTTCTTCTTCGAGAAGGCGTTGCTGGCGTTGAATGGTTAACTGATTTTCTACTCGTGCCACCACTTCTTCGATTTGAAAGGGTTTCGTGATGTAGTCGATCGCGCCGGACTCAAAAGCCCTTACTTTATCAAAGACATCATTTAAAGCACTAATAAACATGACGGGAATATGGCGTAAATTTTCATCGGCTTTGAGGATTTGACAAACTTCATAGCCATCCATGTCTGGCATCTTAACATCTAAAAGGATTATATCAGGTTGCTTGACCTTCACGGTTTTGAGTGCCATCCGTCCATTGGTTACGCTGCGGACAGTGTAGCCGAGTTTGACTAGCAAATCGCTCAACAATTGCAGATTCTCTGGAATGTCATCTACCAGTAGGATACTGCCTTTATTTTCAGATTTAGAATCAAGATTCATGGGTGATCAGGGGTTCTATTAAATCAAGTATTTGCTCAAATTGAAATTTACGCGCCAGTTTGGTCAAACTTTTAGCTAAGGCTGCTTCTGTTTCGGGAATTTCTAGGAGCAGTGTCATCACTTGATCTGTGTCTGCTTCTAGGGCCGCGTCGGATAATCTTATCATCCATTCAGGGGACATTACTTTTAATTTTTCTGCTGTTAATGGTG
>JBEDKD010000210.1:0-20117 GCA_041172365.1 Cyanobacteriota bacterium
GTTTGGTGGCTACAGATATGGGTGAACCCGCCCCTACAGAGATTATGCAGAAGCGCGATCGAGTTAATTCATTAATTGTAGAGAAACCGGGTTTTTGGGAGTGTTTTGGGAGATACTAAATATAAAAAATGATGTCGAAACAAGATAACATCATTATGAGGAGTAATTGGGCATAGTCATAGTCATTGTCATCTCGATCGCGTATCGTACCCTGATATAATAGAGACATTAACCACAGTACGATCGCGCTCCGGTTTATTCCAACTAAAAAGTTATCTTCTTTTAGGAGATATCTAATCAGATACAACATGATCGCGCTTCACTCAAAACTGAGATGCTCCCCTTCCCACCAAGTCCAGACTGATATCTATAATATCAGACTTGAGCGTTAAAAATGATTAGCGCGATCGAATCGGACCATTATAATCAACGGTTACTGTCTTTCCATCAAAGGAAACTCTTACTACTGTTTCAATGGTTAACACTTCAGAATCCACTTGACGGCCTTTGATGGTAAATACCCAATCATTGCCATCTTTCACATAAGGTGATTGATCCTGGTTTCCGTGCATCGCGTCTTCCACCCGATACTTCTCTAATCCTCCATTGGCTTTTTCGGCTGCTTGACGAGCTAAATTTTTAGCACGAGAGGAAGATTCTATCTCTTCTGCTGTCATTTTTTCTCCTGTTGTTTCTTGCGCGATCGCGTCTTGATTTTTCAGAGAGGATGCTTTTGCCTCAGTGTTTATGAAAGTTATCCCTGTTAATGACAGCAACAAGGCTACACTTAACGACACTGAAAATTTCCCCAATAATAAGGTTTTCATTATTTTTTGATAAAACATTAGATTTAAACATCTTAAATTTTACACTATTTTTTATATTTTGTCAATCATTTAATTAATAAAAAAATAAGTCAGATAAGACAGGCCCTAGTATGGCAGATTGTTTACTAAGGAATGAAAATTTAATAACGTAGTGCAGGCTTAAGGCTGGCTTTCTAGTCCAGGGGCCGAACTACCAACAAAATAGTCAAGTGATTTAATTTCTCTTCCTAATAGACATCTCCCAAAATTATGTCAATTGCAGGCAGTATGGCAGCACCACAATAGTTGTTGGAGATGTCTAATATCTTTCTTGACTTAGGAAATATTTATTTACACTTAGGAGAAAAACGAGAATTAGATTGAGGTGGTGTGCGATTTAAACTCCAGAGTCCATTGACATAAAATTTTTCTCCCTTATTGACTTCATCATCACGCAATTCACAATAAATCCCACCCCCATAATAGGGTTCTTTGGTTTGACAACTTAAGGTGATATCATGGAAAAACTTACCCGCTTTTCGGTAAGTATATTTAATATTTAAACTCCCATTTCCCTCTGGTGTTACAAATATCTGAGAATCTTCAGAAACGCTCCAATCACCATCATAATCAAAATCTAATCCTAATTGGTGTCCAAATCCTAAGTCGAGCCTTAAATTACCAATATCATTTCCTTTGGCTTCAATGCCCTGGGCTGTTCGGTGATAACTTTTTAAGTGAATTTCCCAGGCTCGTAAATTATCACTATCATCGCGATCGGCACAAAATAACAATCGGGCATTTTCTCCCTTTTTTTCCATTCCCATTAGAAAAAACATTAAAGGAAATGTTATCATTAATCCCCAAAAATTGAGTTTCTTTTTCATAAAATTAGGATGTTGATGGGTGAGATCGTTTGATTTTTATGGTATGAGCAGGTAAGTACCTCGTTATCAGTAACCCATGAGAAATCAGGTTTATCGCTAAAAATAGAGGTAAAAATAGAGCGCGATCGTTGTCAGATAACTAGATAGCAATAAACCTGATTTCTTAGCTTAACTAGCAACGATAATTATGATAGCAAGTCTAAATCATTCAGACAGATTTGTAGGGGTAGTGCCAGAATACCTACCCCTGATCTACACCCCATTTACCCCTGATTCATCGGGGCAACCACGGAGAGATTGCTGATTAATTGGGGCAACCACGGAGGGATTGCTGATTCATCGGGGCAACCACGGAGGGATTGCTGATTAATTGGGGCAACCACGGGGGGATTGCCCCTACCTCATTTCGACGCGATATAATATTATAAATATAGGATCTAAACGCGTACCTTATGTCTAATTCTATTTCTCCATCAATAAAAATTACGGTCAAACTTTTCGCGATCTATCAAGAAGTCTATGGAGTTCCCGAAATAACTTTACAATTCCCCCCAGAAACTAAGGTTTCTCAAGTATTAGAAATGATGATCAAAGAACACCCTAAATTAGAACAATGGCGAGAGTTAACTCGTTTTGCTATCAACTTGGAATTTAACTCACCAGAAACCTGTTTAAAAGAGGGTGATGAAGTTGCCTTAATTCCCCCCGTCAGTGGCGGTTAAGGCCGATTTCAGGGGCGAATATGCCGCCATGCCAGGGACTTAAGTGCCTGTCTAATAGCTAAAGTCCTCTGAAGAGGACTGGGAAGAAAACAGGTTTTTTCTGATTGAGGCATTCCAGGGACTTAAGTGCCTGTCTAATAGCTAAAGTCCTCTGAAGAGGACTGGGAAGAAAACAGGTTTTTTCTGATTGACGAAAGCACCTTAATATTAAACTTTATGGCTAGATAAACATCGCATTTTGGGGTTAAATTAATTAATGAGTTATCACAGGTTAGCCTACATTAGCCGCAGGTTTTTCTCAATAGCCCATTGATGCTAGAAGAATAATCAACAATAGTGGCAATATTACCTATTTTCAGGTGAGATTCAGGAATATCTACTCGCAAATAAACTTGGAAAAATCACTCTAATTTCATAGTTATAGCTCATCATATATAGTCATTTTTAAATAAAAATTAGACCTTTTAAATCTAGCAAATTATTACTGTGACTGTTTTTTTATTCTCAATATACGTTGAAATGATTATATTACTTCTGAAGAATTCCTTCAGAGGAATTCCCTCTTCCTTAGTGCCTTAGTGGTGTATTACTTCTGAGGAATTCCCTCTTCCTTAGTGCCTTAGTGCCTTAGTGGTGTATTACTTCTGAGGAAATCCCTCTGCCTTAGTGCCTTAGTGGTGTATAGTCATTCCAAATAAAAATGAGAGGAGTTAAATCTAGCTTCTTCTTACTGTAACTGTTTTTGAAATTTCTCAATTTTAGTTGAAATGACTATAAGTCTTAATTAACCTTCACTCGACTGAATCGTTACATCTTCCCCCTTCTTCAAGAAAGTATTACTCACCCCATAAGTAATAATATGAGAAAGTAACCCTAAAGGGCCAGCAAATAAACAAAAAGCCAAAGAATGCACCGTCCAAATCCCCGTTTTTTGTCCTTCTAAATAAATCCAACGTCCCACAAATAAATCCATTACCAAAAAATGAACCCATCCCGTCGCGGCCGCTTTTTCTTCGGCAAAAAATCGCGCTATATCTGCTAATGTGGGATTAGCTAAGGCTTGAGCACTTTCGGAGGTGATACTGGTACTCAGTAAAAATAAATAAACCGCGGCTAATGCCACAAAGGGAATAAATGAACTCATTACTTTTCGGGTAACATCCCAATTTGGTAATAAAATCATTAACGCCCAAAAGGGTAAGACAAATAAGTTAGCACCATTGAAAATTAAATCAAGATCGATCGCCATTATTGACTCCTAGGATCAATTATTATCCCCCAATGGGTTGATCATAGTTTACAATATTTCTCTCCATCGCGTCTTTTCCCTCTCCACGAAAAAAACTTACTGAGAAATCGGGTGAGTCACGTCCCATTTTGGGGTCGAAAAAAAAAAAGAAAAAAAGCCAAAAATATGTTATAATAACTCGACCATAGTAACAGGGAGGAGAAGACCTTATGACATCCCATGAACTCTTAATGTTAGGTGTGTTATTATTCCCAGGTTTAGCCATATCTATTGCTATTATGGCAACTTTCGCGGCGGGTGGTTAATACCAAATTGGGATTGGAGATTTGGGCGAGCGAATCTCTGTATCACTTGGAGTTTGAGCCATTCGATCTTGATTAACCCAAAAGAGCAATGCGATCATATCCCCCGAACCCCCCGAAAATCGGTGGGGTGAGGGGATCTAAACACCTAACACCCGGAAAGGTTAGGTACGCGCTCCCCAAGAGTCCGGGTGAGTAAGCCACCAACCCAGACAGAGGCGCGATCGGGGTGAAATGCAACGATAGAAACCCGCCTCAGAGTCAAGACTATCTCCTTAAACGAGTGATATCCCTGTATAATTAAAGTACATTAAGTTATCGGGCATTTTCTTTGGAGCCAAGATGAAAGCCTTATCTATTTTAGATGAAGTTGCTCGCGAGCTAGAACAAAATCCTAATGTTATACGCATTAAAAGACTTATTTTATATGTCTGCACGCAAACTTGGGAGAATGATCTCAATAAATTAGCGAGTCTCGATTTGACCGAATTAATAAAAGAGTTATGGGTGAAAAGTCTGAAACTGGAAGATATAGAAATCGCCTTAAATCGACTGGTTTCAAAAGTCAATAAAAAATCAGAATATACCGAAATAGCCCAACAAATTATCGAGCAAATTGGGCGACTTTATGCTGAACCAGAAGACTCCACCGAAATTCTTCCTGGTGGTACCGTTTTTTCCCCAGAACAAACGTATTTATATGGGACACAAATGACACAATTCGACGGGTTTTCTGCACCCGTGTCATTGAAACCCTCTCGTGATCCGGGGGACTTATTTGATGTCCGTCAAAAAATTCTTCAACGAGCTAATCCCTTAAAAGCAAAAATAGTCCTTCACTCAGCCTTAGATGCAGATTTCACCTTTAATGAGCGGGATTGGTCATCCCTGAAGACTAAAGATTTAGATGCCCTCCTTAGACAGATTTTTCAAGTTTGTAAAACCATTTCTGAACTAGAATCAACTTTAGAAAACATTGGCAATACAGTCAATACTTTAGAGGGGGCAGGACAAGCGGGAAGTATTATTATCCAAGCCTTAACACCTTGTTATGAAAAACAATCCGCTCTTCTTGCATCATCAGAAGTCGTGTCTTCTCAATCGGCGGCGGACTCATTTGTCAAAGAAGAACCCAGTTATATTCAACTGGGAGAACTGACGATGATGGCCGATCGAACGGAGGCCGAAATTCCCGAAAATAGTCAGAAAAAATTTAAGTCTTTGCCCACGGAAACTTCCCGTATTTATAGTCAAAAAACCAAGGATGAAAGTAATGATAAAAATAATGATGATACCACCTCTGATTTAAGTGATACCCCGGTTCCGTCCTATCCGGCTTCGGAAGTAACGGTTCCGTCTGAAGATTCTCAATTTTCTTTATCCTCGATCAAAATCAGTCAGTCTATTAAACAAAAACTTAGCTTAGAAGAACAGATAAAAGGATTAGTCTCTGCCAGTGTTGATCAAGTCATTGAAACAATGGAAGAAACATTAAAATCATTAGAAAATGATCTCAAACAACGTTTAATCAATCAAAGTCCCGATCAGCGACTCATTCATAAATATAAAGCCCTGAGAGAATTTATTGGTAATGTGCAGGAAATGACATCGCAATTTATGGAAGTGATCAGCGAATTTGAGTCAACGGAAATGCAACAACTTCCACCTCATCTGCGTAAAATTGAAACCCCAAAGCCCCCCCCAGAAAAACCCCCAACCAATAAAGTGATGGAAATGGCAAAACAGGGAAATCCCAAAGCGATCGCGGCATGGTTTAATCAGGTACTACAACCCAAAGGAATTACCGTATTAGCAATGATTAAAGAGGATTGTTTGCATATCGTCTTAGACTCCGCGCAAATTCCGCCTCAACAGGATGCCTCAAAATTTATCGAGAAAAAGTTATTACAATTGTCATTAACTTCTATAAACTTGGTCAAAGTGCATGGTCGTCTTACAGGACAAAAATCAGTAACTTGGACTCAAAATATTACCTTAGCTAATTAATCCCAAAAAGTCAAGTCCGGCAAAATTGATCTCTATTGAAATTGAAAAAAACCTATGAATCCAGCCGAAATTCTGCGACGTTATGCCCAAGGAAAAACGGATTTTCAAACCCTCAATCTCCGGGGAATTTACCTAACCGGAGCCGACTTGATTGGAGTTAATTTTAGCAGTGCCGATCTCCAAGGTTCTACTTTTATTTTTGCCTATCTCAATCGAGTCAACTTTAATCGAGCCAATTTAATGAATGCCAAACTCTGTGGGGCCAATCTTAATCAAGCCAATCTTAGTAGTGCTAATCTCAGTGACGCGGATTTACACGGAGCCACTCTTCAGGGTGCTGATTTACGTCATACAAATATGGCCTTAGCATTATTAATGGATGCCAATCTTACTGATGCCGATTTACGAGGTGCCACTCTGCAAGGTGCGGATTTACGCGGAGTTTGTTTACGCGGTGCAAATATGCGTTATGAGCGACGGGTTTATGAAGGGGTTAATTTGCGAGGTGCTAACTTACAAAATGCCGATTTACGAGGGGTTAATTTATCAAATGCTGATTTAACGCGAGCCGACTTGCGAGGTGCAAATTTACGAGAAGCCATTTTACGCGGTGCCAAACTCAGTAATGCGGACTTAAGTAATGCCATTTTAGAAGAGGCTTTTTTAACCGAGGCAAATTTAACCGAAGTCAATTTAGCAGGTGCTCTCCTCAGAAACGCGAAGATGGAACGCGCCGCGTTAATGGATGCCGAGTTAGTTGGAATTGATTTACGCGGTGCTTTAATGCCTGATATTAAATTAGGTAAAGCCAATTTAAGTCGAGCGGATTTAACGGGGTGTAATTTAGTCAGAGCCGATTTAAGTCGAGCTAATTTAAGTCAAGCGAATTTAACCAGAGCCGATTTAACCGATGCTTATTTAGCCAAAACGGATTTACGGGGGGCTAATTTAGAACAGAGCAATCTCTGTCGTGTTGAATTAAGTACCTCGAATTTAATCGGGGCAAAAATGCAGGGTACAGTGATGCCCAATGGTGAAATTCATGAATAATGTACTCGTTTGATTTCCTCTAATAATTCTGCCATTGACAGGGATAAAGGTAATATTTTCGCACCCAGTTCTTTTCCTAGGTTTTTCAGTTTTTCCCCTGGTGGTGTTAACCTTCCATTCAAAATTAATATGGGTGGTTTCGGGGTGATAGAAGATAAACTAGAAAACATCTGTCCGATAGGTGAACGGCTTTCTGATTCACCATTTTCTGAGTCTTTCGGTAGTGTTTCCTCATTGATATAAAGGATCAAGACATCTACACTTTGACATTGTAATTGTTGTAAAACTTCTGCCCAGGATCGACCGATCAAACCCCGAAGTCCACCCCGTTCTAAATATTGAATCATGGGAGATAAGGGACGATGGCCTAAAGATTTTTCGATGGGTTTTGGTGGCTCTAGCAAATTTGAGAGATCCACCACTAATACAGTCGGTTGTAAACTCACTCCCGCGGCTAATTCTATCACTTGTAATAAAGATGCCGCGATCGCGTCAACGTCCCCCCGTCCCCTCCTTAAATAAGGAAAAACCGAAAGACTTGGAATTTGATTAGCCGCGTGAGTTGTGATAGGATCTAAAGTCACCAAAGGCAAACTGGCTAAACTCTTACACTGACAAAGTTGAGTGATAAAAGTAGCAGGTTCGATCACTGATCGTTGACTGTTTAATAACAAAACATCGGGTTTCCAAATTTTCGCTAAAAGTTCTGCTTGATCTAAATCTTGGGCTTCCAAAACGCGACACTGATAGAGATGTTGAATCAACGATAACTCCTCACTGGTATCATAATCCCAAGACCGATTCCTAGGGGTTTCTAATTCAGGAGAATCCTCTAGGTTGCCTGATTCCTCTAAGATTTTCTGACTGTTATCCAAAGAAGGACTTAACCACAAAAGCGTTAATAGACGTTCAGTTTTCTTCATCGAGAGTTGTGTATTACTCATCAAGTCATTGAGTAATTCTTGGAGCGCCTCTAATTGGACAGGAACAGTTAAAAAACCATCGGCTCGATATAATAGTGCTTTTTCTTTTTCACCGCGACTAGCCGTGACAATTACCGGGATCTGGTGAATATCTCGATCGGTTTTGATCACCGTCAACACATCCCAACCAGAGAGTAAAGGTAAAAGAGGGTTGAGAAAAATCAACGCGGGACGAAAACGACGTGCTTTGTCGAGGGCTTCCGTACCCGATCGCGCAATCAACACCCGATACCCTAAACCCGAAAGTTGTTCATTCCAAGACTCGATCGCCTTGGGTACAGCCTCCACAATTAAAACCAAACGACTCTCACCGATCCCCACGGGAGGGGACTTGGCCGCGACGATCACCGCGTCCCCCCATTCATCGATCATGCGACTTAATTCATCCTTACTGACAGTGGGGGGACAAGGGGGTAAAAGGACGGTAAAACTACTTCCCTCTCCCTCCTTAGACATAAAAAAGACATCACCACCGTGGAGACGAGCCAGACGTTGGGTTAAAACCAAACCCAAACCCGTCCCCTGAAAACGACGGTTGAGGGGACTTTCTAACTGTTGGAATTTTTGAAAGAGGAGATGTTGTTGTTCCAAAGGAATACCAATACCCGTATCCCAGACAGTAAAAGCAATCCAACTTTCCCAACGACTCACTTTCAAACCAAGGGACCCCCCCACCTCCGTAAATTTCAGAGCATTGGAGAGAAGATTGACTAAAATCTGACGTAGACGGACAAGATCCGCGACAATCGTAGTCAGACTTGGTTCAATGTCAAGGGTAAATGGGATGGGGGCAGGAGAATCCCCGGAGTCATCGGGGGAGGGAGACTCCGAGGACTGATTTTCTGCCAACGCGAGTCGTTTTGCCGTTTCGCACAAATCTGGAATATCTACGGGTTCTAAGATTAACTCCAGTTGTCCCGTTTCAATCCGAGTCAGATCCAAAATGTCATTCACCACCATCATGAGATGACGGCCACTTTGATGGATGAGATGGGCATAACGGGCTTGACGAGGACTTAAAGTACCAAAGACTTTATCTTGTAATAAGGTAGACAGACCTAAAATCGCGGTTAAGGGAGTTTTCAGTTCGTGGGTAATACAGGCTAAAAATTCATCCTTGAGACGGTTAAGTTGAATTAAATCCGCATTTTTCGCGACCAGTTCCCGTGCTACCGCGTCCTGTTCCGTCAGATCCTGAGCAAGTACCAACCATAAATGGGGAGGAAGAAAGGATGGGAAATTGCTAGAGAAAAAAGAATGACTTTGCCAATCATCTAAAGCATGACTATCCCCTATCAAATGAAAGATATCTCCTTTTCGCCCTAAAGGTTGTTTGATGAATTGCCAAACCCGTTCCGTTCCCGTTTGACTAGGATTGATACAAATATAAGTATCTGGTTTCCCCGCGGGTCTACACTCACTGGGATGGGCAATGATGGGGGAGTATTCCGGGGATGACTGATATGAATCCATCGGCGCTTTTTCCCATACACCCCTGTTTTTGGGGGATTCTTCCAGTGTCGCTCCCTGGGGAGACACCTTCACGGGGGATTCCTTCAGAGTGGATTCTTTGGGCCTCGAGGTTTGAGGCGATAGGGAAAGACTACCGATTTGGGCGCTCCACGCGTGATTTTGATAGAGGATTTCCCCTGTGGTAGTTTGTAATTGCACCGGCAGAGGCAAGACTTCTAACAGTTTTTCTAATTGTTCTAACCAAGGGGGTGATGAGGGGGAGGGTAATGCGACCTGGGGATGAAGTGCTAGAAACTTAAAGATACGCAGACTATCTAATAATCCCATAAATTGACCTTGGCTATTGACTAGCGCGATCGGTTTTTCAGGGGGGGGAAGAGATGAAACATTGATTTGTTGTTGTTCTTCATTCTCTAAATAGGAACAAAAATCCCTCAGCGTCCAATGGCCCGGTAATTCTAACAACGGTTCCACCAGTTGCTTTTCCCACTCCCAAAGTCCTTTTTGCCAATGCCCAGAACCCTCTGGGAAATCACCCGATACTGACAATAAACCACGCAAGGAGAGAAAACCTAGGGGATTTTGTTCTTCATTGATAATCACAACGCGATCGCGACCACAGAAACGAAAAATTGACCAAACAACTGCCAACGAGTCCGTCGCTCCACAGGTAGGCACAGACTCGATAAAATTTTCCAGAATAGGGGTGGAGCTTACCATGAGAAATCTATAATTGTTCCCTATCACTAGATGTGCAGTTATGGGAGTGAAACGGAGTCAATTGAGGCATATTGATACCCGTCGAGTGAATGCAATTTGATCAATTTGTGCAGTGTGGGGCCGATTCTCAACTTCCCGATTCGTACCTCTAATCGTTTTTCCGACTGTACAACCACTTGGCCAACCTAATTTATAACCCCCCAGATTTTTTTCCCCTAGAATCTCCTTGATCAATAATCTAACAGGTTTTTCAGTTAAGATTGGTTAAAATTCGTGTATAAATATTTGGTATAATTCCCTATCTTTAGTAAACAAGGAGATATCTGCCCTGACCGATCTAGCGCCCACCGGCAATATTGCTCCCTCATCCTCGATCGCGTGGCGACCTCAACTCTCCATCTGCATTTTGATGCCTCCAGAAGAGTTGGTCGCCCCCCTCCTGTCGCGATTAGGGAGCGATCGTTATGTTGTGACCCAAGTCAAGTCGGCTGAAGCGTTGTTGACGTTTCTGGAACGGAATAATCATCCCGATTGTCTAGTTCTCCAAGCTTATCGAGATTTGCCATCCCTGACTCATATTCTCAAAACCCGAGGAATTTTACTCCCCACGGTGATCTTAGAAGCCGAGTTAACAAAAACAATTGATCAAATAAATATTCCGTCTCCATCGGCTGTCATCTCAACGGATGCGGACATACAGGAGAGTCAGACTGCTTTTCTTTACCACGTCGCGGAAGTTCAACTACCCGCCGCCCAAATCACTCACATAAGTGATTATATAGATCAGGCAATTACCCAATTTCTGAATCTCACAACCACAGCGCGTCTAACCAACCAAGACACGATGCCTGATCCGACGACAGAGTTAACTAATCAAAGTTTACTCTACAGGCAGCAGCGCCGATTAGCTGAAAAATTAAGGGAGCGATTAGGATACCTAGGTGTGTACTATAAAAGGAACCCCCAGATTTTCCTGCGGAATCTGCCCCAGGCAGAGCGGCAGAAGATATTGGAGCAACTCAAATTAAGTTATCGTCAGATTGTTCTGAATTACTTTTCTAAAGATCCGACTCTCAATAATAAAATAGATGAGTTTGTCAACTTGGCTTTTTTTGCCGATGTGCCCGTTACCCAAATCGTTGAAATACACATGGAATTGATGGATGATTTTTCCAAACAGCTCAAACTTGAAGGGTGTAGCGAAGAAGTCCTCTTAGACTATCGCTTGACCCTTATTGATACCATTGCACATCTATGCGAAATGTATCGCCGCTCCATTCCCAAAGATTCTTGAATGACTCCCCACAGTCAGATAGATAATGGAAGAGCAAGCCAAAGCTAAGTGCTAAAAACTATTAGCCATCGACAAAAACAACAATTGCCAAGAGAAAGTCACCCGTAACCATTAGCCCTTCGTAAGTAGCAACTAAAACCTGATGACATTTATGAGTTCTCTTAAAAAAACCTATGTTCTCAAGCTCTATGTTGCTGGGAATACTCCTAACTCGGTACGAGCTCTGAAAACTCTCAAAGATATCCTTGAGCAAGAATTTCAAGGTGTCTATGCTCTCAAAGTAATTGATGTACTCAAAAACCCTCAACTGGCAGAAGAAGATAAAATTTTAGCGACTCCAACTCTGGCGAAAATATTACCGCCTCCAGTTCGCAAAATCATTGGCGATCTCTCCGATCGCGAAAAGGTTTTGATCGGATTGGATTTACTCTATGAAGAACTACGGGAAGATGAATTAAATCTATAATAGATATCCGGGTCGTTTTATCACCGCAAATTTGGGGAGACATCTTTCATGTAGTTAATCGCCAATTTTACCGGGAACGACCCATCAATAATTCTCCAAAGGCACGGACAAAAAAAATAATAAATTCAACCAGACAGAAAGAACTATGAATGAGCCTAAAACTACAAATAAAAAAGATGAAAAAGCGGTGGGAGTTCAAAAAATTCGCACCATGATTGAAGGCTTCGATGATATTAGTCATGGCGGAATGCCCGTAGGAAGAACAACTTTAGTAAGTGGTACTTCGGGAACGGGTAAAACTTTATTTGGTGTGCAGTTTCTTTACAATGGAATTAAATTTTTTGATGAGCCTGGTATATTTGTTACCTTTGAAGAGTCTCCTACTGATATCATTAAAAATGCTTATAGTTTTGGTTGGGATCTCCAACATTTAATTGATGACGGCAAACTATTTATTCTTGATGCTTCTCCCGATCCCGAAGGTCAAGAAGTGGTGGGAAATTTTGATTTATCTGCCCTGATTGAGCGTATTCAATATGCTATTCGTAAATATAAAGCCAAACGAGTTTCTATTGACTCTGTTACCGCGGTTTTTCAACAATATGACGCGGCTTCGGTGGTGAGAAGAGAAATCTTCCGTTTAGTTGCCCGTCTGAAACAGGTGGGCGCGACAACTATTATGACGACGGAACGGGTGGAGGAATATGGCCCCGTGGCTCGTTTTGGTGTGGAGGAATTTGTCTCCGATAATGTGGTTATTGTTCGTAACGTCTTAGAGGGTGAAAGAAGACGACGTACAATGGAAATTTTAAAGCTGCGGGGTACGACTCACATGAAAGGCGAGTATCCTTTTACAATTACCAGTGATGGGATTAATATCTTCCCCTTGGGAGCTATGCGATTAACTCAACGCTCTTCTAATATTCGTGTTTCTTCGGGTGATCAAACTCTCGATGGAATGTGTGGGGGCGGTTTCTTCAAGGATTCCATTATTTTGGCCACTGGGGCTACGGGTACTGGTAAGACCTTATTGGTGAGTAAGTTCTTACAAAATGCTTGTTATAATGGCGAGCGCGCCATGTTATTTGCTTATGAGGAATCTCGCGCTCAGTTATTCCGAAATGCTTATTCCTGGGGTATTGATTTTGAAGAATTGGAACATAAGGGGCTTTTGCGTCTTTTGTGTACTTACCCCGAATCCGCGGGTTTAGAAGACCACTTACAAACGATTAAATCAGAGATCGCGGAATTTAAACCTTCTCGCATCGCGATCGATTCTTTATCGGCCCTAGCCAGGGGAGTGAGTAATAATGCTTTCCGCCAATTTGTCATTGGTGTGACGGGGTTTGCTAAACAGGAAGAAATCACGGGTTTCTTTACCAATACCACTGATCAATTTATGGGTTCTCATTCGATTACCGATTCCCATATTTCTACGATTACTGATACCATTATTATGCTCCAGTATGTAGAAATTCGTGGGGAAATGTCGCGGGCGATTAACGTATTTAAAATGCGCGGTTCCTGGCATGATAAGGGGATTCGAGAATATACGATTACGGAAAGAGGACCGGAAATTAAAGATTCTTTCCGCAGTTATGAGCGAGTTATTAGTGGTTCGCCCACACGCATTTCCTTTAATGAACGGGATACTTTATCGCGGATTGTTGAAGGTGTAAAAAGTGATGATGATGGCAAGATTTAATTAACTACGCGTCTCTCTAAACCGGGCATCTGTCAATAATGCCCTGGTTTAAAGACACGCGTAGCATCGCTTTTGCGAAATGAATGATATGAGAATTAAGACTAGAGAAGCTTATGAGAAGTAACCCCCTAGAGGGGGCTGAGAACGAACACGGAGGGACTTGAACCCCCGACCCTCAGAACCGGAATCTGATGCTCTATCCACTGAGCTACGTGTCCATTGAGATATAAATTATAATATATCATAGAATCATCGCCAAAGCAAGGGATAACTCCAAAAACTTAACAGTCTGGGATCGAAGCGCCCCCTGAGTTGAAGGGTTGGGGGGGTTAAAATACTGGTATATCCTTCCCCGTCGGGTTTTCACGAAAGCATCCATACTTATTATATTGGCATTACTCGTTTCGGATCTGATTTTTTTTGGGTGAAGTTTGTTACAGGGAAGCATATCGCGCCATTGTGTTGCCACAGAGGGCATCGAAGAGGGTCATCTTACTCAGTATATTTTCTCTTGAGGGTGGGTATTGAGTCAAGACTGTGAAGCCAATTTTTTCAGGTTTATGCTAATGTGCAGTTATCTAGCATCTATTATGGTTCAGACAGTCTCTCTCCCATTGTTTAAGATGAAGTCTTGTTATATTTAACAATAATAATTTTTCGCAATCACCAATGGGGGAAAGAAAAATAGTCTGTTTCGATCGCGTTCATCATCATTTCCAAGGGAATCAACTTCGCCCGAAGATGATTTTTCTCTGTCGTTTTGATATTGTTTTCCCAAAACTCTTTAAAAGCAACTTGAATTGTGAGACGCACCCGCCAATTAATAAAAATGCCTGCCAAAGTTATACTCACTATTATAGAGGGAAGTCTGAAGGGTCAAGAGTTTGTGATCGACTCACGCACCACTTGTATTATGGGACGTGCCAAAGATTGTCATCCTCAAATTCCTGATGACGAACATCATCGCACAATTTCTCGTTATCATTGTCTCCTTGATATTAATCCCCCAGATATCCGGGTGCGAGATTTTGGCAGTTTAAATGGGACTTATGTCAACGGCAAAAAGATTGGACAACGACAAGTTAATCAAACACCTGAAGAAGGTGCGAAGTTGAAATTTCCCGAATATGATTTAAAAAATGGTGATCTGATCAAACTAGGAAATACAGTTTTTCGCATCCAGGCAGAAGCCGCGGATGAGGTAGAATTTACTCGTTTTCCTCATGAGGACACTGTAGGAAATATAAATGGTGAGTTATCTACTTTTAAAAATATTGAAGGCTATACGATTTTAACGGAATTAGGGCGGGCGGGATGCAGTACAATTTATGTCGCTCGTCATAAAGAAACTCGTGATCTTGTTGCTATTAAATTAATGTTACCTCAAGTCGCGATTAACCGTCGTGCTAGGGATTGGTTTTTACGTCAAGTTGAAAATACGAAGGCTTTACAGCATCCTAATATTGTCAAACTCCGCGATTATGGTTATGGCAAAGGTACTTTCTTTTGTGCTTTAGAATATTGTAAAGATGGTAATATTATGGATTTGATGCGGAAACGCAATAGTCGTTTGTCCATTGATGAGGCGATCGCGATCACTATGCAAATTTTAGATGGTTTAGATTATGCCCATCATGCGGAAATTCCCTATACAAGATTATCCGATGGAACTTTTGGCAAGGGACGAGGTTTGATTCATCGTGATATTAAGCCCCATAATATTTTATTGACTTATTCTGATAAAAAATTGGTGGCTAAAATTGCGGATTATGGCTTATCTAAGGCTTTTGATCTCGCGGGTTTTAGTGGACAAACGATGAGTGGTAATAAGGCGGGTACTCCGGGTTTTATTCCGCGACAACAGGTCCTTAATTTTAAATATGGTAAACCTGATTTAGATGTTTGGACGACCGCGGCTTGTTTATATTTTATGTTAACGGGTTTTTATCCTCGTGATTTCACGAATAAAGATCCTTTTTTAGTGGTTTTACAAACCCCCGCGATTCCCATTCGTCGTCGTAATTCAGATATTCCCGCGAAATTAGCTGAGGTAATTGATTTGGCTTTGGTTGATAATCCTCAAATTACATTTAAAAGTGCCGTGGAGTTTAAAAAAGCCCTTTTAAATGTTCTGTGATTTTTGTCATCCCCTCATCCCATCTCGGAGGAGGAGATGGGAATCATTGGGACTTAATTAGGCTTCTTGTTGAGGCATTGACGCGAGATTTTTGCGTTTATCATTGAGGCGTTTTTTCGCATAAAGATGAATGCTCAAAGCCATTACGACAATCATGGCAATAATACCAGAAATACTAGAAGAAACGGGTAAAGTTTGCTTAAATACTGCTAATAATACGATCATTACTAACAATACCGTTGGCACTTCATTTAAAGCCCGAAATTGTTGGCCACTCCACCCCGATTCATTCTTTTCTAATTTCTTGATCAGCCAACCGCAATAAAAATGATAACCTATTAACAAACTCACTAATGTTAGTTTGATTTGTAACCAAGTGTCTTGTAATACATGGGGTTCGGTCCATACCAGCGCGATCGCCATAATCACAGTCACAAACATTCCGGGGGTAGTAATCAAATTATAAAGACGTTTCTCCATAATTTGATATTGTTCTTTAAGAATCGTTTTCGCGGGTTCTGGTTGCTCTTCAGCTTCCGCGTGATAAACAAATAATCTGACTAAATAAAATAACCCAGCAAACCAAACGACAATACCAATAAAATGAAATGATTTAAACCAGAAATAGGCCATGATTTTTTCTCCTTTATCAACCCGATTAGGCACAGAGTTCCCAGAGGTTAATTGATTTTGCCCTCCAGAAACCGGGCTTTTCGTCAATCATTGTACAAGAAACCGGGTTTCGTTGTCATCAAGAAACCCGGTTTCTCTGTCATGGGATAGCCCAAAGTGCCAATAATCGTACCAGAAACCAAGAGACATCTGGCAAAAATCCGATCAATGGCAGGCAGGATGCCTACCCTACAGTAGAAGAAACCCGGTTTCTTTGTCATAAACTCTTGATACTCCAAGAATTTGCCTGCGAGAAACCGGGTTTATCTGTTATCGTTAAGCTTCTTGATTAAGGGCTTTCGCCGGGGGTAAAATCACTTTTTGAGCTAATCCTAATACCTTCAGAAATTGAATCGCCCACCATGTCATATCCAATTCCCACCAATACCATCCAGCTTTAGCAACTTGAGGATAAGCATGATGATTATTATGCCATCCTTCGCCATAGGTAAATATCGCAGCCCACCAAAGATTACGGGAATTATCCTTAGTTTCAAACCGTCGATATCCGTACATATGGGTAACGGAATTAATCAACCAGGTACTATGCCACAATAATACAGCGCGTAAGAACATTCCACAAACTACCCAGGACCAACCTCCAAGAAAATAGAGTAAAATTCCCAGGGGAATTTGTAGTAATAGGTGATAACGATCTAACCACTGATAATAACGATCGCGGCTTAAGTCAGGAGCAAATTTTTGATAAGTAGTGTTTTGAAAAAAGTCTTTACTCGGATAAATTAACCAGAGACAATGACTCCACCAAAAACCTCGTTTAGCTGAATAGGGATCTTTCACTTCATCCTCTGTAAAAGCATGATGTAAACGATGGCCAGATGCCCAGAAAATCGGTCCCCCTTGTAGAGCTAATACGCCAAGGGTTGTAATGATATATTCTAACCATTTAGGTACTTCTAAACTGCGATGGCTGAGGAGGCGATGATAACCCAAACAAATGCCAATACTGCCAAATAACCAATGGAGAAAAATCGTAACTCCCAATGCGGACCAAGAAAAAAACCAAGGTGTTAATAATGCTAACGCGTGAATCGCGGTAAAAAACGCGACATTTGTCGGACTTAACGGTGATTTGGGATGCTCTTGTTTCGGTGTTTCTAGTGCTTGTGAATCCATGAGAAATTTAGGTAAAAGTGCTGTGTTTTTTCTGGGAAATAAAACCCGGATTTTGTCCGGT
This sequence comes from Cyanobacteriota bacterium, assembly GCA_041172365.1. Taxonomy (GTDB): domain Bacteria; phylum Cyanobacteriota; class Cyanobacteriia; order Cyanobacteriales; family Microcoleaceae; genus JBEDKD01. Next base: position 17,672 of record JBEDKD010000210.1, read on the forward strand.
AGGTTGATATCAAGTCCCGTTGATTAATGATGGGGCGGGTTTCCTGGCTCTCTTGCTTCTAGTTAAGATATTGGCGAACCCGCCCCTACAGTTTATTTAACCGGACTTAATATGAAGATTTTGGGGGGGCAACCACGGGGGGATTGCCCCTACTACCGGACAAGGTTTTTAGCTACAATTAGATAGCTTTAGACAGTCTTTCATTGCATCTTGAGGCCGTATAAGTATCAAATTTTACCGCGATATTTCGCACTAATAACCGTCCGATGGGTGTGACTTCTATCCAGTCTGGTGTTAAGCGAATTAATCCATCATTTTCTAGGGGTTTCATCATCCCTAATTCTAAGGCAAAATAACGGTCGAAATTGATATGATACTTCTCTTCTATGTCCGATTTGTGTAGCATGAAATTAGACATGATTTGCATGATAATATCCCGTCGAATAATATCATCATGGTTTAATTTGACTCCGAGATTGACTGGTAAAAGTCCTTGATCAATGGCTTGATAATAGTCTTTTAAGCCTTTGTGATTTTGAACATATATGTCTTGTAACATACTAATTGATGTGACACCAAAACTAAATAATTCGGTATCTGGTTTGGTGGTATATCCTTGGAAGTTACGCTTCAGGGTTCGATCGCGTTGGGCAATAGACAATTCATCTTCAGGTTTGGCAAAATGATCCATACCAATAAATAAATACCCACCTTTATTAGTTAATTCATCGATCATCATCTGCAAGATTTCTAATTTTTCATGGGTATTAGGTAAGACATTCACGTTAATTTTTTTCTGGACCGGTTTCATCCAGGGCACATAGGCAAAATTAAAGACAGCAATGCGATGGGGATCTAATTCAATTGTCTTATGGATGGTTTCCTTAAAAGTGTGCAGAGTTTGATAAGGTAAACCATAAATTAAATCAACATTAACACTCTCAAAACCCGCGGTTTTAATCCAATCCATTGCCTGAAATAACATGGCTTCCGGTTGCACACGATTAATCGCCTGTTGCACTTCTGGGTTAAAGTCTTGAATCCCAAAACTAATGCGATTAAATCCTAAATCTTTTAAGAAGAAAACATACTCGCGTGTCAAAAATCTGGGATTGACTTCGATAGAGATTTCCGCGTTGTCATCAAATTTAAAGTGTTGATTGATTTTTTCCCAGATTTTCTCGGTTTGCTGCAAGTTTAAATAATTGGGTGTACCGCCACCCCAATGTAATTGTAACACCGGACGATCGCGATCGATTAAACGGGCCTTATGATCAATGTCTCGCAGCAAATATTCTAAATAAGTTTCCGGCATATTCTTGTTATTTGTCACGATGACATTACAACCGCAAAAATAACAAGCTGTTTGGCAAAAGGGAATATGAAAATATAAGGAAAGTGGCGTTTGTCTTTCGTTAGAAGCCGCGATCGCCCAGCGATATTCAGTTTCGCTCAAGTCGTCACGAAACTGCGTCGCGGGGGGATAACTGGTATAACGAGGAACCGGATTATCATATTTTTGAATCAGATCAAAATCAAAGTCTAATGATTGTGCAGAAAATACCATTGATTTCTCCTCTAAAGTGTCAACAAATACCATTAATTTGTCCTCCAAAGTATCAATAATTACCCGATAAATCTGGTTTTAATTTACGCGAAACTTAATGAGAAAAAGGGTTTCTTAACCCCCTTAAAATCAGAAACCCTCTTTCTGGTTGAGCGTAAGCAAAACTAAACTAAAGAAAAGCTTAGACAAGGGCGGGAGCATTAATTTCTTCTAAATCTGCCATCATTTTGATATTCAAAGTAAAGGCAAGATTCGCTTCTTCAACCATCTGATTAATTAAGGCTTCATCAATGCTTAAATTATTTAAAGCATCGCGATATTTTCCCTTAAATTCGTTCAAATCAGCAATTTGACTAAATTCATAAAAATTGATGCTTTGATCTTCCCTTAAACCTAGGGCAGCTTGGGCAATTCTCTTCAAACTTTGCCCCCCAGACAAATCACCCATATAACGGGTATAAGCATGGGCAATTAATAATTCAGGTTGTGTCGCGGACACTTCCCGAATCCGTGATAAATAAACTTGCGCGTTAGGAGTAGGCAATACTTTTTCCTGCCAATTATCACCGTATAAAAACGCCAAATCTTTCTCGATATTGGCTCGGCGATTAAGTTCTGGAAAATACATACAACCCACAATAGCATGAGCTTGATGACACTCTAATTCCGCTTCTAATTGACTATAGATATAGTACAAATTTCCCAATAATTTACCTAAGAGATTTTCATCAATGGCACCTTTGAGAAATCTGCCCATAAATTTAGTGTGCTCCGCGTTACTATGAGCCTGTTGCGTGCCGCTTCTCAGTTTGCTTGCTAAGTCTGTTGTCATAATTAATTTTAGATTTTGATTTGTGATTGTTAGATGGGGATTGGTGA
>JBEDKD010000211.1:0-7730 GCA_041172365.1 Cyanobacteriota bacterium
AATAGCAAAATACATTGACTAGCACCGGAGTTTTGCAAAATTATTTGTGTGATTTTTGTGAGTAATTCATCCAGTTGGATCGTGCTAGAAATAGTTTGAGCGGCTTTCAGAATAGAGGAAAAATCTAAAGGATCGGAAATACTGGTTGTAGGAGTCTGAGAAGCGCGAGTTTTGTTACGCAGTATTTCACTATTGATAGTGGAGAGCGTTGTCAGGGGATTAAGATTTAATTTTGGCTGTTGAATGATCGGTTGTAGCAGTTGGGGATAGCGTTTTTCTAAGTCATCAATTTTAGCCTTCGCGCCCCATTTAGCATAACAATAGTAGGCTTCCTGCATATAACCCGCCGCGACTTTTTCTTTCCCCCAGTCCAAATAAAATTTAGCGGCCAGTTCGTTAGCTAAGGCTTCTTCTTGAATATATTCGTTTTCTTTTGCGAGGGAGATAGCGCGATCGTACCAATCGCCCGCTTCATAATTCTTGCCTAAAACCCGGCATTTTTCTGCCTCGATTAAATCCACTTTATGTTGATGATTAATCGGTGCATGGTGCGCCCATTGAGCCAGAAAATTTTGATGATTTTCCACCAAAACAAGAGTATTAGCTTGCTCAATTTCTGACTGGGTAGAGCCTAGTGCCAAGTAGGTTAAACCAGCATAAAAATGGAAAACGGGAATATAAATTGTGCCTCCCACTGCCATCAAATCGCGGTTAGCTTGGGGAATGTATACTAGAGCATTAGGATAGTTACCAAAGAGATAGGCAAGGATCAGTTTGTAGATATAGATAACCGCGAGGGCCGTGAGTTCATTATCCTGATGGTGCTTGGGAATCATCAGGGTTTCATCGTAGTCAGTTCCCCTTAATAAATCCGGTTGTGTAACAATTTCCCTAAAGTTATGCACTAGCTGTTTTTTTATTTTCAGGTAAGTGAGAGGAGAATCTTGCTTAACCTGTTCTAAAACAATACAGTAATTTTCGATTTCTGGTTCCCAATCGTCGAGACGCACTCCCGCGAAGAAATTAGCATGAAAATAATTAAATATGTTGTAGCCAGCATAGAGGAAATCACCTGTTTCCATTCCCGCGAGATAGCCCTCTTTCAGAGTGGGAATTGCTGTCTTCAAGGGTTCTTGACGATGCTGGAGAAAATTGCCAAATATAAGTAAAGTGAGAAACTTAAATTCTCGCATATTGAACTGATGAAGTAGGCTCATGGCTAGTCGCCCAAAGCTATAGCCCCTTTCTACCTCTCCCAAAAAAGCAGACAGCACCAGGCCATAAATTGCATAACCGATGCTTGATACTGGTGCATTGCCAAATTGGAGAGAGAGACTCACCATTGTCAAGCCCAGTAGAGGCAGTAGAGCCGGATTTGCTAGAAAAATGGGTGCAGACAAGATTCCTAACAGTTGCATCCCCGCGAGGATCTGAGGATCACTCATTACTGGGAGATTAACCAGCTCCTCAATCTCTTTGCCCTGAAGTCGTGCAGAAATGGTTTCCTGTGCTTTAGCAATCAAGGCTTCGTCAGGTTTAGAGGGGAATTCAACCCCTAATTGTGCTAGGGCATTTCTGCCTACAGAAATCGCGTTTAACATCTGACTCTGGGCTGTCAGTGCGCTAATTTTAATCTCATAAATTTTCACTTTATCTAGTATAGTTTGGGCGGATTTTAACACCTCTTCTGCCTTTTGTTCCATATCCTCAAATTCACCATTCAAATAGGCAGATTCGGTAGCCGTGATATAAAGATTGAGGGTTAATTGATACTGACTTTCCCAACAGTTGTTGGTGAGGAGATAAATCCCTGTTTGTACAAAACTTTTGGCCGCGGCATAGGCGATAGAATTTCTGGCTTTCTGTGCTGCGGCTAAGTTAAGTCGGGCTAAGGCTTCCCTTTCCTCTGGTTGCATAATTAAATCTTGACCTAAATTTAACTGCCCGACAATATCAAACAGTTTTTCGGCTTTTTCTCTGTCTGATAAGTTTTGTTGCAGCAGTTGTCCAATATGGTAGTGTGTCTGCTGTTTTTGCTCTTCAGGAATTAATAAATAGGCCGCTTGTTGGACGCGATCGTGCAGAAAACGATAGGTCGGGTTAGCTGAAACATTGAAGACTTCATTACTATCAGATTGGGTAAATAATTTATAGATTTTAGTGGTGGGAATCACCAAACCTTCTTGTAAGGCTTGCTCTAAAGCCGTCGCGGTACTGATGGGTGATTTCTCACTGACAATGGCTAAGGTATGCAAATCAAATTGTGCCCCAATACACGCGGCTAGTTTGAGCATTTTCTGAGTCTCATTTGGCAATTTCTGTAACTGCAATGCCATGAACTCCACCACATCATCGGTGAGTGCTAAGGCTTGGACTTGTCCAATATCGCATTCCCAACCCCCTTGATTTCCATCATTACTAAGACTGGGGATAAATTTAATTAACTTTTCATCATGTAATGCTTTGAGAAACTGAGTGGCAAAGAAAGGATTTCCTTGAGTTTTTTGATAGACTAATTTCGTTAAAGGTTCCGCGAGAGATAATTCACAATTTAGTGTATCTGCCACTAACCGATTCATATCAGCTTCTCTTAAGGGTGGCAAAGTAATTGTATTGATTATTACCCCCTTTTTTAGGATTTCATCTACTTTTAAAAGTAAGGGATGAACGCGGGATACTTCGTTATCTCGATAAGCCCCTAATATGAAGAGATAGCCCGACTCTTCCATCAATGATTTTAGCAAATTTAGGGAGGCGGAATCTGCCCATTGTAAGTCATCTAAAAATAGGACTAAGGGATGCTCTTTACTGGTAAAAATTTGGACAAATTTATGAAAGAGTAAATTAAAGCGATTTTGGGACGCGGTTCCTGATAATTCTGAGGCGGGTGGCTGTTTACCGATGATCTTTTCTAATTCGGGAATTACGTCAATTAAGATTTGTCCGTTGTCTCCTAGTGCGGTTAATATCTGGGTTTTCCTGGTTTGTAATTGGCCATCGGATTCTGATAACAATTGCCTGATTAAGTCTCGGAAGGCTTCCACGAAGGCACTAAAGGGAATATTGCGTTGAAATTGGTCATATTTTCCTTTGATAAAATAACCCCGTTGCCGCACAATGGGTTTATGTACTTCGTTGACAACCGCGGTTTTGCCTATCCCTGAAAATCCCGCGACTAACATCATTTCAGTTGTGCCATTGGCGACGCGATCGAAGGCATTTAATAGTTGATTAACTTCGGTTTCTCGGCCGTAAAGTTTTTCGGGGATGGTAAAACGATCGCGTATGTCTCTTTCTCCTAGTGAAAATACCTCGATCTTTCCGGTAGTTTCTAATTGAGTCAGACATTTTTCTAAATCATACTTTAGTCCCCATGCACTTTGATAGCGATTTTCTGCATTTTTCGCCATCAACTTGCGGACTATGTGCGATAAGACTAGGGGAATTTCTGGCTGAATTTCCTCTATTGGTATCGGGAGTTTAGCCAGATGACAATGCACTAATTCCATCGGATCATTGCTGAAAAAGGGTAATTCTCCTGTAAGCATTTCATAAAAAGTGACACCCAGAGAATAAAAATCACTCCGATAGTCTATCCCTCGATTCATTCTGCCAGTTTGCTCTGGGGAAAGGTAGGCTAATGTGCCTTCTAAAGCATTAGCATTCTGAATTTCTTGGGTTTCTCTGGGGAGTAGGGAAGAAATACTAAAGTCGATTATTTGAATTTTTTTGGTATCTGGATTAATCAGAATATTGGCGGGTTTAATATCTTTATGAATGACACAATTTTGGTAGAGATAGTGCAGAATTTCTGTGAGTTGGATGGCAATTTTCAGAAAATCTTCTAAAGGTAAAGATTGATAAATTTTACTTTCTTTGGTAGCTGGTTTGAGATAATCAGATAGGGAAATTCCACCAAAGTCTTCCATGACTAAGGCATAGCTATTGCCATAGACTTCTAGGTTTAGGGGTTTGATAATGCCAGGAAAGTCGAGATTTTTGGCAATGGTATATTGGTTGCGAAATTGGACAAGTTCGTTAAAGCTTGGGTATTCATTGCGGAGGAGTTTGATCACGACGGGTTGTTGATCACTGTTACGAATGCCTCGATAGACAAGGGTGCGCGTGCCTGTATACAGTTGCTCTGTAATTTGATAGCCTGGTAAGTTCGCGATCGCGTTCATAAATAATCTTAATCCTTCTCTTTTTTTTCTACAGGGATAAATTTCACTTCATTTCGGGCTCAAAAACGGAGATTGAAATTTTTCTTGAAATTTCTGGCGAGAAATATCAGGCTCAACCTCACGTTTCTGAATATTCCTGCGGGAAAATTTCACCTCTAAGGCACTAAGAAAAGAAAATAGTGAGAATTGTCATCGGATTTATTTACCTCCCTTGTGGTATTTGTTTTGGTACGCGATCGCTAGTTTACTCTTTCTGCTAATTCTAACCAACGTTCAGTTGCACTATCTATTTGGTGAGTTAATTCTGCTAAACGTTCCGATAGTTTCTGCACTTCGGTAAAGCCACTGGGAGGATTATGATAGAGGATTTTTTCTATTTCTTCTTTTTCCTCTTCCATCTGGGGTATTTTAATTTCTAGGGATTCATATTCCCTTTTTTCTTTAAAGGAAAGTTTACCAGTTTTTGTGGTGGTAGGGGAAGAGGTGGAATCGGAGATGGGGGATTTCTCTTTTGAGTTTTTAGCTGGAGATATCGGGGGTTTATTTTCGGCTTCTTCTTCTTCTTTTTTATAATCTAAATATACGGAATAGTTACCCGGATAGAGGCGTAGATTTCCCCCGGATTCAAAGGCAAAAACCATGTCAATTGTGCGATCGAGAAAATATCGATCGTGGGATACTACAATTACACAGCCATTAAAATCTTCGAGATAGTCTTCTAATACTGCTAAGGTTTGCACATCTAAATCGTTTGTCGGTTCGTCTAAAATTAGCAAATTGGGCGCACTCATTAATACTTTTAAGAGAAATAATCGCCGTCTTTCACCACCTGAAAGTTTATGAATGGGTGCGTATTGTTGATTGGGTTCAAAGAGGAATCGTTCCAACATTTGGGACGCGGTAATAATACTTCCATCGGCTGTTGTCACCAATTCTGCGACACTTTTCAGGTATTCGATCACTCGTTGATTTTCGTTCATCAATAAATCGTCTGAGTGTTGATCGAAATAGCCTATATGGATGGTTGAGCCCATTTCTACTGTGCCGGAATCTGGCTGCACTCGTCCGGTAATGATATCCATTAGTGTTGATTTTCCGGCTCCGTTACTACCAATAATGCCGATGCGATCTTCGGGACTAAAATTGTAAGTAAAATCTTTAATTAGGACGCGATCGTTATAGGCTTTACAGATATTTGTTAAGTCAATAACTTTCTTTCCAATACGACGGCCCGCGGTAGAAATATCGACTTTTCCCTGTGCTTTTTTAAATTCCTTTTCTTGCATTTCGTGAATGCGATCAATCCGGGCTTTTTGCTTGGTGCTACGAGCTTTTGGCCCTTTTTTTAACCATTCCAATTCTCGCCGTAATACCCCTTTATATTTGCGTTGGGTACTACTCGCGGATTCCTCGGCTTCTGCCTTTTTTTCTAAGTAGTACGCGTAGTTACCTGAGTAACCGTAGAGATCAGCGCGATCGATTTCCAGAATGCGATTAGTCACGCGATCTAAAAAGTAGCGATCGTGGGTAATTAATAATAATGCACCTCGGTAACGATTCAAATAGTTTTGTAACCACTCAACGGAGAGTGCATCAAGGTGGTTTGTTGGTTCATCCATCAGTAAAACATCGGGTTCTGATAAGAGCGCGCTGGCAAGGGCAATGCGTTTACGATAGCCACCAGAAAGGTCACTAATTTTAGCATCAAAGTCTTTAATTCCTAATTTACTGAGAATGACTTTGGCATTAGTTTCTAGTTCAAGAGCGCCTATTTCTTCCATGCGTTGAAAGACGATAGAAAGACGAGCCATTAGTTTTTCTGTATCGCCATTGCCATGAGTTAATTTATCAGAAATTTCTTCATATTCGCGCACTATTGCCATTTGTTCACAGCGATCGGCGAAGACTTGTTCTAATACGGTGTGGTTTTCATCTAAATCTGGTTGTTGAGGCAAGTACGCGATTTTTGCTCCTGAATTAACCCAGATTTCGCCACCATCAATGGGTTCTAATCCCGCGATCATTTTGAGTAATGTGGATTTACCGGAGCCATTGGTCCCAATGAGGCCTACTTTATCACCTTCATCGAGGCTAAAGCTGGCATCTTTTAGGATTTCTTTGATGCCGAAGTCTTTTTTAATTGATCGGAGTGTAAAGAGTGTCATAAGTATAGGAAATCTAGTATTATCTATTTTAACGCGGTTTTGGCTCGGAATGTAGGGCGATATACTGAATCGAGGAAGGGAGCGCGATCGCGGCAACGGGTATACCTAAAAATCCGTTGATCGCCACAGGAGATTATTGTAGTAAAAATGAGAAAAAAGTCCGATCGCGTCTCTTGTCAGTTTAGTTGAATTAGGAAACTAAACCATTGACGTTAACCGGCAAGACGCGATCGGCTTTACAAATATCAACAATGACAGGCAATCATTTTCCGCAATGTGGATTTTCCTGAATCGCCTTCATTGAGACTAAAACTGGTATCTTTCCAGATTTATTTGATGCCAAAGTCTTTGTCAAGTAGTCGCAGAAATCAGGGATTTAACTTTTGACTTGAGTTTTCTTTTGTGCAATTGCAACCAGACTTTCGGCGGGAAAATATCCCAAGTTTGCCAAGCTATTGGCTCCGCGTTATTAAAGACGGAAGCAGGCATTTCAGTATTCTTAAATAATACGTTATTCCCAAAATAGCCAATGGCTTTAAAGTTGGGAAGTAAAGTCTTTATCTGTTCCAGTGTGATTTGTCCCTCATAGAGTTCATCATCTTCATACTCTGTATAAAAATACTTGGTATGAGACAAGGTTTTCAATCCGCCTTTAATCAAATTCTCCTCCGCACCTTGTACGTCAGCCCAAATCAGATCAATTTCATCAATCTGATTTTCTTCAAACCAACTATCTAACCTGCGCGTTGGCACTGTTACTTTATTTTCAAACTTACACCAAGGATGCACTTCTAAATGATTTTTCGGTTTTTTCAGCGAGGATGATTGCAGCCAATCTTGATATTCAGAGAATCCCTCATAGGAGCCGTTGCTCTGATAAAATTCGGCTTCTCCATTTACATCTGATATCGCGATTTCATATAATTGGCATCGTGGATCATTCACCTTGCTTTTATGTATTTCTTGGCAGCGAGGATCGGGTTCAAAACAATATAATTGAATGTGGGAAAATTCTCCGAGGAACTCTAGGGTATCTTCGCCGGTGGATGCCCCGATTTCTAAGACTACGGGGTTATCCTTTTGTAGTAGCTTCCTAACCGTGTTCTTTTTCATGCTTAATCCTCTTACTTTTCTGTCATCAGGTTTACAATTTAGGTAAGATTTTGCCTGGTTGGAACAATTCTTGAAACTCACGAAATGAAATAGGGATTCTTAATTTTAGGAAGGACAGCAAAATGCTTTGGGAGTAATTCTTACAGCCGTTATCACTGTACTTCACTAAACAGAATCGTGATTCCTGTGATCAATTCTATCAATCTTATTGACTGTTTGTCAATAAGATTAGGATTATTTCCCTTAAGGGAGCTAACAAGGGGAGAGT
>JBEDKD010000212.1:0-13388 GCA_041172365.1 Cyanobacteriota bacterium
TTAGACTTGTTTCAGGTAATATTTCCACCTTTCTTGTAGTTGATCAACGGTTAAATTTTGAGTCCAAAAGGCGACTAACGCGTGCCCTAATGCCCAAGCATCGCGTTCGGGGGAAACCGTATTTTCGACAAATAATGGCCAGAGAGATAGTAAGTCAAAATTAAGGCTTTTTGAGTCACTCCGATTTAATAGATCAAACAAATCGTAGGCCATTTGTAGTTTACCAATAACAATGGGTAATTGTTCGACGGGTATTTTTTCTGCCAGAATATAAGCCAGATTTGGTGAACCCGTTGTTAGGGTAGAAATAAACTGAAGCACTGGACTTTTGAGAAATGTTGTTACCCCCTGAGTTGTTGCCATTTGAAATGTATAATGATCGATGATTTTTGCAGCAGCTATGATGCGAGTTTCTTGGTTTTGTAAGAAACGGGCGAGACGTAATTGTTTTGCGGGTACGATCGCGTCTATTAGTGCTAAGGATAACGCGTCTATTCCCCAAGATTTTCGACCGATTTTGCTGTCACTATTAACAATTGGTAAAACAAAATTGCAGAATTGTCCTAATAATTGAGAACGATATTCTGTCGCGTCTCTAATTGATTTTTCTTTCGGTTTATCCCCCAATTCCCAATCATAGGGCGGTTGCCATTCACGGATTGGACGAAGGCGATCGACTTGAGTTACAATCACGATCGCGGGCAAGTCTTCAATATTTGCCTTGATATCTTGAAGAAAGTCCACATCCATTTGTAACGCGGGATCAAGACAGGGAGTTACTAATAGTAATAAATCCGCATTTTGGGCATAATCTAACACAATTTTCCGTAACTCAGGACGATTTACTTGTTCATAACCCGGAGTATCCCAAAGGGTTAAAGTTTCCCCGTTTTCCCTTTGCCAATGATAATTTTGAACGCGATCGGTGCTGGGTAATATATCAACCGCCGCGAGTTCCCCTTGAAATAAGCTATTAATTAAACTACTTTTTCCCGAACCAGTACGTCCTACTAATAGAATATTAACAGGTTTTTCAGTAACAATTTCTGGGGGTTCCGCCTTCGTGAGAATTTCTTGTAATGTTTGCGTTTTTACCTTGGGTAATGTCGGTGTCGAGACTTTAAATGTCGTCGTGGGTAAAGTGTTGCCACTATAGAGAATGATCGCTTGTCGACATAAATTTCTTAACGCGGTTTCTCGGAGTAATTGACTTAAATTTACTAAAAGTTGTTGAGAGGCTTGATTACTATAACGTTGAGTGGTTTTTTTCGCGATCGCGGCCGCGGGATTTAATAACCATTGAGCCCAACCCCAAGCTTGCCAAAGTTTACGCGCAGAAGGTTGTAATTTCCGATAAATTTCATAGGCTTGATAGGCTTGAGCTACGGTTACTTGATTGAGAATTGGCGATAATTTTTGCATCCATTGATCGACATCATCTACTGTGCCTCGAATCAGTGCATAAGCTTGGGGTACATAGATATTAAGTAGGGGATATTTTACTTCGGGATGATAAATCTGCGCGATCGCGCTGACAAGCTCCTGACATCTCTTTAAAAAAGTCGGTAAGTCTTCCCAAAGAGCGCGATCGTTTTCCGTTGTTTTCAGTATCTCTGTCAAGACGATTTCGGCTTGATTTGTTGTATCTTTATTCCCCGGTAAAACCGTAGTATTTTTGGTATCAGATTCGATTTTTTGGGTGACTTCAGCAATCACCGATTCTACTTCATTGACAAGCGATCGCGTCCATTTCACCAATAACCAACGCCAACCTACTAAAATCAGGGTAAAAACTGCCCAAATCCAGTTAAGATGCCACTCGTTAATTTGTTGTCCCGCGGCTATCATTAGGAAAGAAATGATCAGCGCGATCGGACTGATTAAGACAAGCCATTGCCAGAGTTTTAAGCGTTCCATTATTTCTTGACAACCTCAATAAAATGTCTTATACTTATCAGCTAAGACGCATTTAAACCCCATAAAGTAGGACAAGCCTCCTGCTTCGCACAGGCTAATGCCTGTTGTACTATGAATTTTAAATGCTTAACAGCTTAGATTTGCTTTCACTATAGCAAATAAATAAACTTGCCATCATTATAAAACTTGGCGATCGCTCTAGGGGAAAGATATTCCCTCTCTTTTCCAGAAGAATGAACCCAAACCCAAAATTATGTATATTAAAGAACTTAAACTAGAAAACTTTAGAGGGTTTCCAGAATTAACTCTGAAATTTTCCCATAACTTAGCCGTTTTGATAGGCATCAATGGTTCAGGGAAATCCTCCATCCTTGATGCTATTGCCATTCTTCTTTCTCAATTTGAAAAGGACCTTCAAAAAAGTAAACAAAGATTAGAACGGTTAAAATTAACGGAAGATGATATTAATATAAACTCAACTTTCACTAAAATTTCTATCAAGGTATTTATGGATTCTGATAATTTCGAGATTTCGGAATCAATGAATAGGAGTAAATCCTCAGCATCTTCTATAACTCCACCCCCAAAATTATTTAACTCCACCCCCAAAATTTTAGATAATTTAGACTCATCTCAGAGTTTACCAGTCATGGTATATTATCAAACTCATAGAATGGTTCTTAGTTCAGAATATAAAAAGATTAAGACTTCCCCAAAAAGCTCCTTGAGCCGCGATCGTCAACTTTCGGGTTATCGTGGAGCCTTTTCTAGTAAAGTTAATGATTTTCAAGATTTTTTCAACTGGTTTAAAGACGAAGAAGATTATGAAAATGAAATTAGACTAAGATCGGATACAAATTATAGAAATCCTAATCTGGAAATTGTGAGAGTTGCTATTACGAAATTTCTCAATAATTTTCCTCATACTAAATTTGCCAATCTTCATGTAGTTCGTGTCAGTACAAACAGAGATAATATCAATCCTTCAAATCCCTCATTAACGATTAGCAAAAATGGTCAATATCTCAAATTAGAGAAACTTTCTGATGGGGAAAAGATGCTCCTAATGCTTGTTACTGATTTAGCAAGAAGATTAGCAATTCTTAATCCCGCGGTGACAGAACCAGCACAAGCTTTAGAAGGTAAAGGTATCGTTTTAATTGATGAAATTGACTTACATCTCCATCCTCAATGGCAAAGAATCGTCATTTCTAGTCTCACAGAAACCTTTCCCAACTGTCAGTTTATTGTGACGACTCACTCTCCTCAAGTCTTGAGTCATGTCTATAGAGAAAATGTCTTTATTTTAAATAATGCTCAGGTTGTCAAGGTGACACCTCCTACTTTCGGAAGAGATAATAATTCTATTTTATATGAACTAATGGGAGTAACAGAACGTCCCATCGAAGTTCAACAAAAATTAGATAAATGTTTTAAACTCATTGATGATGAAAAAATAGAAGAAGCCCAAACAGCATTGGCAAAATTAGCTGATTTGTTAGGGGATGATGATCCTGAAATTGTTAGAGCTTACACACTTATTGATTTTTTTAATTGATTCTTATGAAGAGAATTATTAAAGGAACAGAGCCCCCTTGTTTGCTTCAATATAGGCAAATAGAAGGAGCAACTTACGATAATTATCGTCCCAAAGATCCTTTGCAAAAATCGCTTTTAATCGAACAAGGTTATATTTGCTGTTATTGTATGGGGCGACTTTCCAAACCCACGATGGAAATTGAACACTTCAAACCTCAAGCCCAGGATAAATATCCAGAATTACAGTTAAATTATCGCAATTTACTTGCTTCCTGTAATGGTAATCGAGGACAACCCCAACATTTACAACATTGTAACCCCAGAAAAGGGGATCAAGAAATAACTCTCAATCCGGCTGATCCTCATAAAAATTGTGAGACTTTTATCAAGTATCGGAGTAATGGAGAGATTTATTCTGATGACACAACCATTGATCAAGAGTTAAATGAAACTTTAAATTTGAATTATCAGACTCTTGTGAGAAACCGGAGAATGGTGATCAAAACTGTCATTGACGAGTTAAATCGAAGGTTTCCAGGGAAAACATGGCCCGAAGAATTTATTAGTAAAAAAATCTCGCAATGGCAGAATAAGAACTCGAAAGGACAATATAATGAGTATTGTCAAGTTGTTATCTACTACTTGAGCAAACGCGTATAAATCCTGTCTCCCCCATCTCCTCCCCTCATACCAATTTCCCAAAAGAATGCAACGCGATCGACAAGAGTGTTGCATAACTTTTGAGAAGAGGAATGACTTTGATGTTTTGAGTGTTTAATTAATCATTCATTCCTTTTCTCTATCGCCGATCCAACCTCACAAATCCGCCTCTTAGTTGACAGGGTAAACCCATCTAAATTTAGGTGAAAAAAATACTCATTTTAGTGATTTATTGACTGATAAAAAAATCGGTAGTTTTCAGACTATTAATGAATGTTTAGATGTCTTCTCTCAGGCTATCATGGTTTTAAATTATCACCAATCTAAAGAAGCTCTACTAGAAATTTTAGAGAATTGTTTAGAGGGTTATGCCATTTTTCCGGGTTCCATTGGCAGACGTGAACTATTTGATTGGTGGTTATTAGAGGTAGTACCCGCCAGTTGGTATTTAGAACCTCCTCAATCTTTTTATGTAGTAGAAGGTTTGCCTAATAGAGAAGACATTAAATTACGTCAACTTAACACTTTAAATCAAATTAGTTCGGTTTTTTGGTCTTCTTTTCCATAAAAAAAGCTTAATTTTTCATACCCTTAAACCTTTCTTTTGCACCCTGAAATGACTCTCGCATTACGGCTTGAATTTTCTGGGGATCTGGTTTCTTTCCTCCCATTAAATCCCCAAAATAAACACAGGCAGTTTCTCCTAACGCAAAGGTATAAGTCGCAGCCCAAGATGCCGCGATCGCGCTTCCCAAACCAGGGACAAATTTAACCAATTCCCGTCCGATCGCCTGGGCTAAAAAACCACCCGCGATCGCGCTCACCACCCCACCCGCTTGAGAAGGCGTTAAAGTTTGTCCATACAATTTCCCCAAAATCGTCACCAAAGACACCTGTACAACCGTTAAAACAGGCATTGTCGCCAGGGGTAAGGGGACAGCAGCGATCGCGGCCGCCATAATCGAAAAAGCCAAAATATAACGACGTGCAACATCACGATAAATCGTTCCAATTTCCTCACCCACTTCTCGCTCCAATAACTGATAAATTGCCCGAGCCTCCGCGTCAGGAAGTAAATCCGCTAACCCATCCCTTAACCCCTCTAAACCATAAAACACCGGCGTATAACCATCTTCCTCTAAAGTAAAATCAATCAAAACAGCGCGATCGTACCACCCCTTAAAACCCTCCTGAATCGCCCCAAAAGCACGATTTAGCTCCTCCAAATCCGGCGGATAAACAGGATGATTTTCCGTATTAATCGGATAAACCTCATGCAAACAAGTCACCACCAACAAACAAGGAATATCAGGATATTTTTGCCGTAACTCTTGGGCAATGAGTCGCAAAGTCTCCGTGGCAAAATCATTAATCTTAACCGTTAAAATTAAAACCCTCGCGCCGCGACTTTCCTCTTGCAAATCACCACTCAATTCCTGAATAATTCCCTCCGTCTCTTGACTCACATCACCCAGCCCCACCGTATCCGTAAAAATCAATAACGGTAAATCATTAGAGGGATAAGAATACCGTTGCGTATGTTGTGTATGAGGGCGAAAACCTTGGCCGACAATTTCCGCAGAAACCCCCGTCATTCCCCTGACAATTGAACTTTTCCCCGATTGCGGTTTCCCAATTAATAAAGCTTCCGTTGTCGGTAATTCAGCGCGTACCCTCTCCAAAATTTCCGCTACCTGAGAGTCACTCACTCTAAACCACTCAATAACCTTTCCTCTCATTTTTTGTTCTAATGAGAAGATATCTATCACGCGTGTTTTTGTCTGATTCCAGATATTAGCAAGACGCGTTTTCCAAGTCTTATCATCTGATGCACTCATTTCGGTATTGGGTGTAAAGTTTAAGGTTTAAGAAAGATGTCATCAACCACAAAGGCACAAAGGAAGTAGGGGCGTTGGCGGAGCCTGCGCGCAGCGCATAGCATTCGGGCAAAGAATCTATCGAGCAAAACCGATAATTTATAATCCGAATGCTTCGCCCTCTTCGCCCTCACGAGTGGTATTAGCAAAACCCGGATGCTCCCGTTAAAACCCCTGCCTTAAAGCTCAATTCCTCACAATGATGACTAATACAGGGCTAAAGTCATTAAATTTTTCATTATGATAAACACAATTGTTAACTTTTGAGCTAATTTCAATCTAGGGCTAATAAGTTCTTTAGTCCTCTTTAGAGGACTTTAGCTATGAGACAGGGACTTAAGTCCCTGGCTGGACGTATTTCTGTTTAAATGAGTATGTCAAAGAAAGGATAATCATTAAGGTAAAACCCGTAAATTTCCTTGACAAAATAACTCACCCGGAGTCAAACTTAATTCTTTAATCTCTACCTCTGATCCCAAATTTATTTTAAAATTATCCAAAGGATTTCCCTCCAAACCTTCAATTTCTGGTTCCATAAACAATAATTCACTCTTACTCGCCAACCCCAATCCCGTCCTTAAGACAAAAGGAATCTTCTTACCATTATTAAATAACAGATCCGCCCTCAATATTAATCTTCCCTCCTCGATATGTATTTGGGGATGTAATAATTTTTCCAATTGGGAATCTTCTGATTTATTATCAACAGGTAATAAAGGTACTAAAAAATCCCGTAACGCGATCCCCAGTAAGGGGGCCTCCAATGACGCGTTTAAGTCCGTTTCTCCCAAACGTAACTCCCCCTCCACCGGAATCGGTTCTAATAAACGTAAAGGTTTCCCCTTCAGGACTTGACCTAAATTTACCTTAATTCCTGTCCCCGTTAAAGAGACTTGGGAAAGATGGAGCCCTTGATACACTGCCTTTCGTGCCGCGATCGCGACTTGAGGAATGATCCCATGTAGAATTTGCCCATCAGAACCTTCAATGGTAAAATGGAGATCCTCAATGTGCTCCACCTGAGAACGTAACCACAACTGCACCGCGGGAGACAATACCCGACTAATGATCCGACTTCCCCCCACTTTTTCCTTCTTTTTCATCAACTCCACAACTAATATCCTCACAAAGTAATATTACCTAGTACAGAAACCTTTTTTTCCTGTAATATTTGTACATACTTATGCCAAGCTCAACCTTGGTTTCCCTAATACCCATCCATCACTCAGCAGTCCACTATTATGGACCAAAGACTGCAAAAAATCCTAGCTCAATGGGGGATCGCCTCACGTCGTCACGCCGAAGACATGATTCTCGCGGGACGAGTACGACTTAATGGTAATATTGTTCAATTAGGACAAAAAGCCGATCCCAAGCGCGATCGCATTACCATCGACGGCGTACCCATCGATCCCCAACAACGCCCCCAGCCCATATATCTCCTACTCAATAAACCCTTCGGAGTTATAACTACCTGTACCGATCCCAGAGGACGCGACACCGTTTTAGACTTACTCCCCCCTCAACTGGCAAGTAATCAAGGTATTCACCCAGTGGGACGTTTAGATGTAGAATCAACCGGAGCCCTGTTACTCACTAACGATGGTAAATTAACATTCGCTTTAACTCACCCCCGTCATGCTATACCCAAAACCTATCAGGTAAAAATCATGGGTAATCCTCCAGCCTCAATTTTAGAAACGTGGCGTGAGGGTGTTATTTTATCAGGAAGACCAACATTACCCGCCCAAGTCCGAGTGCTGAAAAAATTTAATAGCCAAACCCTTTTAGAAGTCATACTCACAGAAGGGAGAAATCGACAGATCCGCCGAGTCGCAGACTTGTTAGGATACCCAGTCGTTCAATTGCATCGTGTAGCCATTGGCCCTATTCTATTACAACCATCCGGGGAACCTGAATTGCCCATCGGACACTACCGCGTTTTACAAGATTGGGAAATTCGTTTTTTGCAAAAACAAGTTCACCAAACTACTATACCTGTGTAACTTAATCTTAAGGGAGACTCACTGTGAAGACTTTGAACAAAAATATACCCAATTTACCTAATCTATTAAATATTTCTTTTTTATCCTTCAACAAGTCTCAAGATAATCAGGATAATCCTGAATTAGACAGGGCAAAAAAATTAGCTGAATTAGGGGCAACCCTTCGCAAGATACGCGAAAAACATAATATTTCTTTAGAGCGAGTTGCTATTTTTACCATGATTCGTTCTCATCTCTTAGACGCGATCGAATCCGGTGATATAGACCAACTACCAGAACCCGTTTATGCACAGGGTTTAATTAAGCGTTATGCAGAAGTATTAGGGGTCGATATCACTCCCTATTCTGATTTATTTACCACAGAATTAACCAAAACAGAAACAGTGCCATTGGTTAGGCCGAATTGGTGGATGAGTAAAATTAGACCCTTTCACCTCTATTTATTCTATATTGTTGTGATTGTTGCCGCGGTGAATGTTCTCTCTGCGATCATCAATCGAGAGGATAAAAAAGAAACCGCTCAACTTACCACACGCCAACCCCTTCAACCCCTAAGCCTATCCCCATCTCCTATTACTAAACAACCTGTCACAAAACCCCTCGCCAGTCCTCTCGCCAAAACATCGGCAACGGCAACTAATCAGAAGGTAGTTGCACAAGTTTCCCAAACTACCGTTACTCCACCCACGAAAGTCACCCCTTCTCCCTCTCCCAATAGTACAACAAATAAGAGTGAAACCGATAAAACTCCGGCGAAAAATACCTCAGAAAATCAACCGGTTTCTCTTACTGTTACTGTAAAAAAGACATCATGGGTTCAGATAGAAATTGATGGTCAAATTCAATTTGAAGGAGAGTTAATAGAAGGAACTAAACGCTCTTTGCAAGCCAAAGAAAAGTTAGTATTTTTTACCGGAAATGCTGGAGGCATTTTCGTGAGTGTTAATAATGGTGAAGCGAAACCATTAGGAGAAGTCGGTAGCGTTAAAGAGATTACTTTAACACCCGGAAATCCCCATCTTAATTGATATTATGGGGTATTAAAACATCTTCTTAATAAGTAGGGTTTTTGCGGTTTTTCGTCAACTTATGCCAAGGGTGCTTCAAACCGCCCCTACAGAAATTACTATCATTAATTTGCCATGAATCCGACTCACGATAAGACAAATTAAAGTTAAGGAAGAAAGGTATACTGATCTCCCTTGAGGTTGCTAATCAAAGGATCTGCCCCGATAAAAGCATTATTAAAATCACTAGGATTAGTTTTCAAAACCACAGCTAAATTCCTAAAGACACCTTGAGGGGTAATAACTCGCAATACCGTATCATTTTCATATCCATCCCCATCATAATCAATGCTCAATCCTGTATCAATAGTTCCACGCGCCAGAGGAGGAGTTAGGGCAATGCGATCGCCTTCTGCGGGATTAAAATCAAGAATTAGATCAACACCACTGATATAGTCACTTAACTGAGTTGTATCAAGCACAAAAGTATCAGAGCCCGTACCACCCAATAGAGAATCAATTCCAGCACCACCGATTAAATAATCATTTCCGCTCGCGCCACTAAGGGCATCATTACCCGGACCACCATTGATAATATCATTTCCGGCATCGCCAAAAAGTTTATCATTTCCTTTATCTCCACTAATATAATCGTTGCCCTCACTACCCCCTATGACATCAATACCATTACCACCAAAGATAGCATCACTACCCGGTCCACCGATGAGACTATCATTGTCTTGATTCCCGTATAACTTATCAAAAGGATCAGAAGATGCCACAATCGTATCACTTCCTTTACCCCCCCAAATACCACCCGTAGAATTAGCTTTATTTCCGGGTGCAATAAAAATGAGATCCGCTCCAGAAGTCCCTACTAAACGGGTTCCATTGGCAGTAGTTTCTAACTTGAGATTACTTGTCGAGTCAGCCACAGTTTTTTTCCTCCCCACAAACGATCAATTCATACCATTAATCATTCATTATATAGTGCGTCTAAATGATTTGTACAATTAAGGTAGGGGCAATCCAGAAGTGGTTGCCCCGATTGATGAAGGATCGGCACAAAGCACTACCCCTACAAATCTCTATGAATGATTTAGACTTGCTATAGGTTGGGTTAAACTTTTATAGATCATGCTCACAGAAAAGTGCCTTCGTTCAACCCAACCTACAACAAATAGCTAGTAGGTTGGGTTGAGCTAAAGCGAAACCCAACACTGTACCACAAATAGTTAACGAAGGCGAAACCCAACACTGTACCAAAAATAATTAACGACGATCGCGACGATAAGTTTTCACAAGGGTTTTTAAACTATCTTTAACTTCCCAAGTTAAAACATCATAACGATATCGCCATCCCCAATTTCCCTCCGCTTTACCCGGAATATTCATCCGAGCATCACTTCCCCAACCGAAGATATCCTGAAGAGGAATAATTGCCATATTCGCGATCGAACTGAACGCCAAACGGATCAAAGATAAATGAATCCCCTGGGGATCAACCGCTCCCAAATAACGCAAAACAGCATCCTTTTCCCAGTCAGGAATCTTCTCAAACCATCCCACCGTTGTATCATTATCATGGGTTCCCGAATAAACCACACAATTACGAACATAATTAAACGGTAAAAAAGAATTTCCCGAATCAGAACCAAAGGCAAATTGTAACACCCTCATCCCCGGAAACCCAAACTGATCGCGTAATGCTTCCATCTCTGGGGTAATCACACCTAAATCTTCCGCGATAATCGGAAGTTCACCTAATTCTTCTTTAAGCACTTCAAATAACTGCGCTCCGGGTGCTTTTACCCACTTCCCTTTAATGGCAATATTTTCCGCCATTTTTACTTGCCAAAACGCTTCAAAGCCTCGGAAATGGTCAATCCGAATCACATCCACATAATTCAATAACGCCTCAAAGCGTTGAATCCACCATTTAAAATTATCCTTTTGTAAACGCGACCATAAATAAACTGGATTACCCCATAACTGTCCTGTTTCACTAAAATAATCGGGAGGAACCCCCGCTTGTCCCGCGGGAACTCCCGTTTTTACATCCAAACAGAAAAATTCAGGATGAGACCAAACATCCGCGCTATCATGGGCTACATAAATGGGAATATCCCCAATAATATAAATCCCGCGATCGTTGGCATATTGTTTTAAGTGCGTCCACTGACGGAAAAACTCAAACTGAACAAACTTATAATAAAAAATCTCTGGGCTTAATTTCCGTCGCCATAACTCCAAAGCTTGCGGTTGACGTTTAGAAATTTTTTCCTCCCAAGTATGCCAACTCACACCTCCAAATTGGTCCTTAAGTGCCATATATAAGGCATAATCTTCTAACCAATGGCTTTTACTCTCACAAAACGCGAGAAATTCCTTTTCTTGTTCATGATTTGCGTTAACTTTAAAACTCTCACAAGCCTTTTTGAGTAAAGGAATTTTATGCTCTATGACGCGATCAAAATCCACCGTATCTTGAGGAAAATCAGGGGAATGTGCCAAATCATCATGGGTGAGCCATTGTTGATCGCGCAACGTTTCGAGACTAATCAATAAAGGATTACCCGCCAGGGCGGAATAACAAGAATAGGGAGAATTTCCATAACCCGTTGGTCCGAGGGGTAAGATTTGCCAGAACGTTTGACCACTTTCGGCTAAAAAATCAACAAAGCGATAAGCCGCGTCTCCTAAATCACCAATTCCAAAGCGACTGGGAAAAGAGGTGGGATGCAGCAGAATCCCACTAGAGCGCGGAAAGGGAGGAACAAACATAGGAATATAGCCAAGATATCTGGGAGAATTTTATCACTCAATAGCATGAGAAACCCGGTTTCTATCAAAACCGGGTTTCTCATGGTGTTTCATTCACAAATTGCTAAGGAAGAAACCGGATGTTATTAGCCGTTATACCCGCGACGACAGGATTAATAGGTACAAAGGCATTCTGAAGAGCTACGGAATCGGCATTAAGAACAGCCGCGATCACCTTATCTCCATTGGGAGTGCCTGCCAGAAGCACTGTATCGTTGGCATAGCCATCCCCATCTAAGTCATATAGTTTGCTCTGTGAGACACTAACAGGAGTGGTTAAGGCAATACGATCATTATCTGAAGCCCTAAAATCAGCAATAATCGAGACATTATTCAGAGCAGGAGCGGGCTGATTGGGGAAAAGTTTGCTGTAAGCACCAGTGGCCTGGGCGAGGAAGGTACTGAGAGAGGGATTCCCAGGAAGATCGCCTGTGTTAAGAGCAAAGGTATCAGCTCCCTCACTACCTATAAGCAAATCCGTACCTTGATCTCCAAAGATATAATCCTGACCTGATCCCCCAATGACGGTATCTCGACCTTTTCCGCCTCGTAAAATATCGTTGCCAGAGTCCCCTACAAGGTAGTCGTAACCTTTATCTCCTCTGATAAAGTCATTCTGCTCATTGCCGTAAAGTGTATCATTGCCGCGCCCGCCAAACAGGACATCATTCCCAGGACCGGCCACGATACTATCGTTCCCTTGATTCCCTCCTAGTCGCTCATTCGATGAAGTGCCCAGGATCGTATCGTTGCCTGTACCACCCGCGACACCCCCAGGGTAATTATTTAAGTCGCCGGGGAACAAAACAATTTGATTATTCGCGGGATAAAGGGCTGGAGGAGGAATCAAAATCGTATTAGCCGGAACCGCGGCGAAAACTCCAGTCGTAATCGGGTTTGGGGCTACCTGTAACTGATTAGCCAATAATGGCATACTTAATGCTCCCTCTCAAATGATGATAGTTAACGAGATTACTATAATGCCTGCTATTCCCATTGTCCACTAAACAGATAACAAATTTGCCTGATACTTTTAATTCTGACTTTCTCTGACAATCTTGGAAAGTCCGAATATGGCACACTCATCAGAAACATCACAGAGCATGGTGGTATCCCACAAAGCTATTGCCTTAAAGCCATAGCGCTTTTTTTAATCTCAAAGAAGATACCAATGAACAGTCAGGACTACGCCATAAAGGTACATATCTACTGGTAGCTTAAAAAGCTTTCGTCCTTAGTCGACTTTCACAGTCCCAATTGGCTTATGTCCGCTTCATTCATCCCCAACAGGATTGACTCAGATACTTTTAATCAATTCGTCACTATAGTATACAATCTAGGATTTGTCAAGGGTCTTTCCCAAAAGTCTAAGAAAAAGTCGTCCTAGTAATTATTCTCAATATCCGGCTTTTAGCCATTGCCTGAAATTTCGGGTTCCCAGACTCGTAACTAAAAGGCAGTTTAAAGGACTTTAGTGGACATACTTGAGATTATGGATGGAGGTTGCTACCATAAAGAGTGTTGTTGCGACAAAAAATGTTATGCAATATGTCACACCA
>JBEDKD010000213.1:0-4187 GCA_041172365.1 Cyanobacteriota bacterium
CCTTCTTAATTGTTTATGGAAAAATATGCTAAAAAAGACTGATCCTAAACCGCTGCGATGGCAACGTCCGAAATATTCTCCGCTCGCGAGACAAATAGATGTTTTTCTAGCGACGTGGCAGTTTTTGTTCTATCTGTGGTGGGATAGATTAATTCAAGATTATTCCACAAAAACTCGACAGAAACGAGCTAAATGGTTAATTAAAACTATCCTAGAATTAGGTCCAACTTTTATTAAAATTGGACAGTCTCTTTCTACTCGTTCTGATTTACTGCCTAAAGAATATGTTGATGAATTATGTAATTTACAAGATAAAGTTCCTCCTTTTAGTTCCGAAGCCGCGATCGCGTTAGTAGAATCAGAACTAGGTAAGGATATTTATCAATTATATCGAGATTTTGAACATTTTCCCATCGCGGCCGCGAGTTTAGGACAAGTACATAAAGCACGACTACATACTGGGGAAGAAGTTGTTGTCAAAGTACAACGTCCGGGGTTAAAAAATTTATTTGATGTGGATGTCCAAGCGGTGCATAAAGTGATTCGCTTTTGTCAACGTTATTTTAGTTGGGCTAGAAAATTTGATTTAGATTCTCTCTATCAAGAGTTTTTCCATGTTTTGTATCAAGAAATAGATTATATTGAAGAAGGTAAAAATGCTGAAAGATTTGCGAGAAACTTTCAAGGATATCCCCAAATCGTTATCCCGAAAATATATTGGCGATATACCACTCAAAAAGTAATTACTATTGAATATTTACCCGGTATTAAAGTTGATGATACTACCACATTACAAGCCAAGGGAATAGATTTAAAACGCTTGAATCAATTAGGTATTTGTTGTTATTTGAAACAGTTATTACAGGATGGATTTTTTCAGGCAGATCCCCATCCGGGTAATATGGCAGTTACTTTAGATGGAAGTCTTATTTTTTATGATTTTGGCATGATGGCAGAAGTGAAAACGATTGCCAAAGAACAAATGATTAAGACGTTTTTCGCGGTGTTAAGAAAAGATACTGATACCGTCTTAGAAACTCTCATTATGTTGGGATTAATTGAACCCGTACCCGATATGATGCCAGTACGGAGATTAATTAATTTTTTATTGGATAGATTTACCGAAAAACCCGTAGATTTTCAAGAATTTAATCAAATTAAAGATGAACTTTATATTATGTTTGAGGAGCAACCTTTTCGTTTACCTTCTCAAATGATGTTTATTATGAAGTCATTAACGACTTTAGATGGTATCGCGAGAATTTTAGAGCCGGATTATAATTTTATGATCGCGTCTCAACCTTTTGTGAAAAGTATTACAGTGGCTAAAGGGCGAGGTACTCTGATTGGGGAATTGGCAAGACAGACTAAAGATTATATTACTTATCGTTGGAATCAACCCAGTAAGACTGAGGTTTTTCTCCGTAAATTAGAAGACAAAATTAGTGATGGTGAGTTACAATTTCGGGTGAAAAATATTGAAAGTGAACGGGCATTTAAGCGCATTCAATTAGCACTAAAATCTATTATTTATGCTTGTGTAACTGGCTTTTCTTTTCTCTCCGGTTCCGTGTTATTATTAAGTCCTTATGTTCAATTCGCGATCGCGTCCTTTGCGGTATCGACAATGGGAGTATTCTTTTTAACGCGATCGCTGTTTCGTCTGTGGGTGAGAGAAAATCTCGACAAACTAGCCGAAAAATAAAATATGTTATATTAACCCTAGAAGTATTTCCTACACAACAGGGCGAAAGTCTGATGCCTTAGAGTGTGAAAATTTACACAGAGATTTTACTCAGACTTACCCAGAATCTATGGGTAGCAGTGCTGGAAATGCAAAATATAATACCAATTGCCATAAAAATCTAAATTAACATGAAATCTACCCGATGGCGCAAATTTATCCTGTTGGTGAGTATTATTATTTTACTAATCGCCTGTCAAGAAATAATTACTCCCCCAAAATTAACAAATCATCCCCTAAAAATCGCCTATAGTCCTTGGCCGGGATATTTACCAATAATTATCGCGAAAGAAAAGGGATTTTTTCAAAAAGAAGGGGTGAATGTCGAACTCTTTTTTTCCGAAGAAACTCGTGTACAAGTCGCGGATTTTAGTGCGGGAAAATATGACGGCACTCTCCAAGATTTAGGGACTATGATTATCGCGAGTGGGAAAAATCCTGATATTCGCATTGTTTTTGTTATTGATGAATCCGCGGGCTCTGACGCGATCATTGCCCCTCCTTCTCTGGAAACGATCGCGGATTTAAAGGGAAAATCCGTGGCCACTGATTTAAGTGGTTTTGGTGAATTATTTGTGATAAAAATGTTAGAAACGGCGCATCTTACGCGAAATGATATTAATTTGATAAATATGGCTCAAGAGAAAGTCCCCGAAAGTTTAAAACGGGGTGAAATTCACGCGGGACATACTTGGGAACCATATCTTTCTCAGGCGGTGAAAGATGGGGCGAAAATCCTTTTTACCAGTGCCCAAACTCCGGGGTTAATTCCTGATGTCATGGCTTTTCGGGGTTCCATTGTCCGCGATCGGGGCGCGGATGTTCGGGCTTTTATCCGCGCTTGGTTTCAAGCTGTTGACTATTGGAAAACCCACCCCGAAGAAGGAAATGCTATAATCGCCAAAGAAATTAATACCCATAATTCCGAAATTTCGCTCAAGGGGATTAAATTATTGACATTCAACGATAATCTTAAATCGTTAACACCGGGTAAAACCACAGAATCATTATATCATACTGCTGAACTGTATATCAACTTTTTTATTAATGCAGGCAGTCTTACACAACCAGTTGATTTACAGAAATTAGTTGATAGCACTTTGATTAAATCTTAAGAAACATCGGGGAGATTATGTTCAATTATCGTGGCTTAAGAATAGGGTTATTTGTGGGGATGCTCTTGATGATTATCTCCTGTAATATAAGTCTGAATCCTCAACCCAAATTACCACCACTTCGCATTGTTTACGATTCGTGGCCTGGTTTTTCCCCTCTTATCATTGCTAAAGAAAAAGGTTTTTTTGCCCAACAAGGAGTGGAAGTAGACATTATTTATACAAAAAATGCTCTTGATGCTTTGCCTCAATTTAACGATCATAAATATGATGGTATCGCGATCGCGTTAGGAAGTATTTTAATCAGTAGTGTTAATCATCCTGATATTTCTATTATTCTAGCTTGTGATGTTTCTGATGGTGCCGATGCCGTTTTAGCCAATCCTAAAATTTCCAGTATTCGTGATTTGAAGGGTAAAAGAATAGGGACTCGCATCGGAAGTTTTGGCGAATTATTCATCACGAAAATGCTAGACAGTGAAGGGATGACAGCAAATGATGTCTTTTTCAGTGATGCGGATGGCGAGGAAGTAATTCAACAGATGAAACAAGGTAAAATTGATGCGGGTAATGCCTGGGAACCTTTTGTTTCACAAGGGAAAAAAAACGGATTTAATGTTCTTTTTAGTAGTAAAAAAACACCAGGTTTAATCCCTGATATAATTGCGATTAATCGTGATATTTTGAAGGCTCGTTCTCAGGATATTCGTGCTTTTGTCAAAGCCTGGTTTCAAGGAGTAAATTATTTAAAACAACACCAGGAAGATGCCAAAAAAATTATTGCGAAAAAGCTTAGTTTAGAAACAGATAGTATCTCACTAGAAGGAATAAAATTGTTGGATTTGCAAGAAAATAGACAAGCTTTTACCCCTGGAAACACAACAGAATCTTTAAAATATACCACAGAATTATATATTCACTTTTTTACAAAAAAAGGGATGTTAAATAATCCCCCTAATGCCGAAAAATTACTAGATTATTCATTTTTGGATTAGCTTTTTTTATGAAACTACCTAAAAAAATTGATACTCTCCGCAATAAATTAATTATTTCTTTTTTAATTGTGGCTCTAATTCCTCTACTGTTATTAACGGTAATTAGTAAAGAGATAACTCAAAAAACTCTCACAGAAAATGGCAATAAAAATCTGTCCGCGATCGCCCAAAAAATAGCATTTAATATTGATACATTTATCGAGACAAATAAAAACCATGTCCGAGTAGAAGCGATGCTACCAGGGCTATCAAAATATTTGATTTTGTCCCCAGAAGAAAGGGTAAATAGTCCTGAAGAAAAAGTCGTGATTGATATTTTACGCAGTCTCAGCC
>JBEDKD010000214.1:0-9424 GCA_041172365.1 Cyanobacteriota bacterium
GGTAGGGGCAATCCCCCCGTGGTTGCCCCACCCTCCCTGAAAAAAGCGGGAAGTCGTAGTTGGGTTTCGTTTCTCAACCCAACCTACGGATTATTTTATCACAAATTGATGTATTAGTCAACACAGAGAGAGAAAGAGGGGTGAAAAGGGGGGAGAAAAGAAGATTTAATGATCATCATACCAAGAGGCACGCCACGCGGATTCCGCTTCAACCACAGCGCGTTCCCGTAGTTTTTTCTGATAGTCACGGCGCAGATTATGTAATTTAGCAGAAAGGTTGCGAATTTGATGACGTGACGCGTTTAAATTTCCCTCGGAAAATTCAATTTCTCCTAAGCGCAAATGAATCGCGACGATATGCAAAGTTGTGGTTTCGATCCCATTATTTTCTCCTTCTTCAGATTGGACTGTTTCCAGCACTAAGGTTAAGAGATTTTTCGGCCCTGGGATTGTTTCTCCAGCCGCTTCAGCTTTCGAGGCCGCCTCTAACACTTGTTCGGGTAATCTTTTTGGTAAAATACTTGATTGTTGTAAGCGTCGATTCGCGTTTTGGGAGAGATTTTTGATAATTTGAATCAGGCCTTTTTCAATAGCTTCTTGCCATCGAATTAACCGCTCTGGAGTTCTTATTGATAAGACGATCGCGTGATTTTCTTCTGCTTTCTCTTCTTTTTCGCTCTCCTCTTCTAAGTCGAAGTCATCATCATCATCATCGTCATCGTCATCGTCATCATCATCATCATCGTCATCATCTTTTTCTTCATTGATCAAGTCTCCGTTGACTTGCCCGACAAGATTTTGTAATTTATTTTGGGACGCGATCGCGAGATTTTTCAAGTCTTGTTGTAACTTTTCGCGCTCACGAAACGATAACTGAAGAAACGCGTCGGGATAGGCTTGAGTACAAATATGATAACAGGCCAAAATTAACTCTTGGCGCACAACTTTTCCTAGGGCGGTGAGATGATTTTGATAGACATGATCAAATTCTGAGGCTAAATGCGCGATCGCCTCTTCTAATGTAGCTATTTCTTGTAAAATGCGTGTATGAGATCCCACCATAGAGGATTTAATTCTCGATTTTGGATTAAAACTAAGTAGGTTGGGTTGAGTTTTAACCCTCAACCCCACCTACAAATAGGGATAAATTATTTATTTACCTGCACCCATTTGCGCGGCCACTTCTTCGGCGAAATTGCTTTCTTGTTTCTCAATACCTTCCCCTAAGACAAAGCGAGTAAAACGACGCACTTGGATATTTTCACCCAATTGCGAGATCGCTTGTTTTACTAACTCTTCTACCGTGATATTTTGGTCACGAATATAAGGTTGATCTAACAAACAAAGTTCCTTGACACGCTTCTCAATACGTCCGGCAACAATCTTTTCCTTAATATTATCAGGCTTATTTCCTAAGTCATCGCGACCCATTTCAATAGCCTTTTCCCGTTCAACAATATCTTGGGGAATATCGGCCACTTTCACATATTCCACATTGGGACACGCGGCAATTTGCAACGCGATATTATGTACCAAAGTTTGAAACTCTTCACGACGAGCAACAAAGTCAGTTTCGCAGTTAACTTCAACGAGAACACCGACACGGCCACCCGTATGAATATAACTACCCACTAACCCTTCAGCAGCCACGCGTCCCGATTTTTTCTCCGCGGAAGTGATACCCTTTTGACGTAACCATTCAATGGACTTATTAATATCGCCATCGTTTTCCGCGAGGGCTTTTTTACAATCCATCATACCCGCGCCAGTTTTGTCGCGTAGTTCCTTAACGATTTTTGCAGAAATTTCCGCCATTGTCCTTGATTTCCTAACGTAAAATTGTCTGAAATTTTCCCTATAATTACCGCCCTAGCTGTTACGCATTTAGAATGGCGAGTGCAACGGGCTTGGAGCCTGTGAAAAGCCGGAGGCTTATCCTACCTTATTTTAAATGCGTCTGAGCTTAAAGGACAGTATTATAAGGGATATGGAGTGATTTTAGGAAATAGAAAATAGGCAATTTGGGCTGTCCTATTACCTATTTCCTATTACCGATTGCCTACTTCCTAAACCGCCTTATTCTTCTTCTTCACTATCGACATCAGAATATTCACTTTCGTCGATATCGTCGCCACTATATTCTTCATCAATACCCTCATAGTCTTCATATTCTTCGACTTCGGGTTCGAGTTGACCGTGACGGCCTTCATAGATAGCATCCGCTAACTTACCGACGATCAATTTAATGGAGCGAATCGCATCATCATTAGCCGGAATCGCGATATCAACCAAATCAGGATCGCAATTTGTGTCAAGTAAAGACACAATCGGAATATTAAGTTTTTGGCATTCCAAAACCGCGTTATATTCACGACGTTGGTCAACTAAAACCACTACATCGGGGATACGACGCATCGCCTTAATACCCCCCAAATATTTTTGCAGTTTGGTCATTTCGCGGCGCAGAGTCGAAGCTTCTTTTTTGGGGAGTAAATCCAGAGCCCCAATTTCCTCACGGCGCTCCAGATCCTTGAGGCGATCTACCCGACTTTTAATCGTTGTCCAGTTAGTGAGCATTCCCCCTAACCAACGCTGGTTAACATAGTAAGCACCGCAACGTTGGGCTTCTTGGGCGATAATTCCCGCGGCTTGACGCTTCGTACCCACAAAGAGAAACTTTTTCCCCTTCTCTGAGGAGTTTCTCATATACTCATAGGCTTCTTCCATGAGCTCCGCGGTTTGTACCAAGTCAATGATGTGAACACCATTGCGCTCAGTAAAAATATAGGGAGACATTTTCGGGTTCCAACGGCGGGTTTGATGCCCAAAGTGAACCCCTGACTCCATCATTTGAGCCAAACTAACGACTGGCATATTTTAACTCCTGATTCGGGTTAATCCTCCATCCGAGCGTATTTCCCTGGCTTCTTGCCTGAGAAACACCCGAAACCCCAGATGTGCGAATTTTGACAACTTCTCCACTATATCAGAAAATACGTTCCTTTTTTGTCAAAATCTCTCATACTGAGACTACCCGGAAACTCCGTTTCTTGCTGCTTCCCGCTTCTACAATCACAAATTAAAAATGTAAAAAATATGTCGATCGCCATTCTTGTCCTCGCGGAAGTCTTAATAGTGATTGGTTTATCGCGGTTGGTGGGTTTAGCCTTCCGGTGGATCAATCAACCTCAAGTGATTGGGGAAATTGTCTCGGGCATTATGTTAGGCCCCTCCCTATTTGGGTTAATCGCGCCCCAGTTAGCGAGCGCCTTATTTCCTGTGGACGCGATACCGTTTTTGGAGGTATTGTCGAATGTTGGGTTAATCTTTTTCATGTTTTTAATTGGTTTAGAGTTAAATCCTAAATATTTAAAGGGGCAATTAGATGTCGCGATTTTAACTTCCAATGTCAGTATTTTAGTCCCTTTTTCCCTCGCGTCAATTTTGGCGTTATGGCTGTATCCCTTAGTGTCTAATTCTGCGGTTTCCTTTACCGCGTTTGCCCTATTTATTGGGGCCGCGATGTCTATTACCGCGTTTCCGGTATTGGCAAGAATTATCACGGAAAACAATTTATATCATACTCGTTTAGGGACTCTCGCGTTAACTTGTGCCGCGGTAGATGATGTGACAGCTTGGTGTTTATTAGCGATCGCGATCGCGGTAACTCGTACCAATTCGATGTTAGGCGCGATCCCGACAATTATCGCGGCGATAGTTTATATTGGTTTCATGTTAACGGTAGGGCGTTGGTTTTTACAAAGATTATCAAAACAATATCAGCGCACCGGGCGACTCAATCAATGGGTTTTAGCGGGTATTTACATGGGAGTTGTCGCGTCCTCATTAATTACTGAATTAATTGGCATTCATTTAATTTTCGGGGCATTTTTATTAGGTGCGGCGATGCCTAAAAATGCCGGATTAACGAGAGAAATCGCACAAAAAACAGAAGATTTTGTCCTAATTTTTCTCTTGCCAGTCTTTTTTGCCTATAGCGGTTTACGCACTCAAATTGGGTTGTTAAATAAACCGGAATTATGGGGAATTTGTTTCGCAATTTTAGCGGTGGCAATCATTGGGAAATATGTCGGAACTTATGTCGCAGCCAGGGCGAGTGGAATTGCCAAGAGAGAAGCCTCCGCGTTAGGTTGGTTAATGAATACAAGGGGGTTAACGGAGTTAATTGTCTTAAATATTGGTTTAAGTTTGGGGGTAATTTCACCGTTATTATTTACCATGTTAGTGATTATGGCATTGGTAACAACTTTTATGACTTCACCCCTGTTAGAGTGGACATTTCCTAAGCATTTAATTCAGTTAGATGTCTCTGATGAGGGTGAAGTTAGTGAAGAAAAAGAGGAGAGCCCATCTCCTATTTCTGAACCTGTACCGGAAAATTTTTATCGGATTTTAGTCCCCCTTGCTAATTATAGTACCCAAAAAAGATTAACGGAATTGGCGATCGCGATCGCGGGAACGAATAAAAAAGCAGAAATCCACCTTTTGAGTTTAATTCAATTAGAAGAAGATTATGTTTTTCAAAGTACACCCGCGGAAGCCAATCGTTTAATGGCAGAAAAACGGAGTGAATTAGAAGCTTTAATCGAAAGTATGGAACCGGAGACAGCGCGATCGTTAATTTCTCCGATTATCCGAGCGACAAATGATGTCGCCAGAGAAACCTCTCAAATTGCGGAAATAGATAAAGCCGATTTAATTTTATTAGGATGGCATCGCTCGACATTTAGTAATAACCGTTTAGGGGGAAGAGTGGGACAAATTCTCACCCAAGCCCGTGTCGATGTCGCGGTATTTGTGGAAAGAAGTTTGCATAAATTAGACAATTTATTAGTCCCTTATTCAGCTAATTTCCATGATGACTTAGGGTTAGAAATTGCCCTAAGATTACTGTTAAATGATGACAGGAAAAAATTAACTGTTTTACGAGTAGTTAATACCGAAAGTCAAGAAAGAGAAATTAGTTATGAATTTGAACAAGTTATGGAACAATTACCGAAGGATGTACGATCGCGTATCGACATTCCCATTATCGAATCAATGGAACCCTTAAACGCGGTAGTAGAAGCCTCGAAAGAAGCAGATTTAACCATCGCGGGAACCAGTAGAGAATGGGGAATTGAGCGACAAACATTAGGGCGTTATACTGATGAATTAGCCAGTCAATGTCATTCTTCAGTGTTAATTACCCGTCGCTATCGTCAAGTTACCTCTCACCTTTCCTCTCTACTTAGTAAAAATGGGTAATGGGGATTGGGGATTGGGGATTAGGTAATTAATAATTAACAATTGATAATTATTAATTATTAATTGTTAATTGTTAATTGTTAACCCTCTTCCTTCTTCCTCCTTCTTCCTCCCGCTTCCTCCCTCTTCCTCCTTCTTCCTCCTTCTTCCTCTTCCTTCTTCCTTCTTCCTTCTTCCTTCTTCCTTCGGGGTTTCTATATTACCAATTACCAATTACCAATTACCAATTCACACTCCTTCCTCACACACAATTTTCCCATTATATGACTAGACAATCTTCTTTTTTTGGCACATTCAGTCTCCTTTGCACAACCACGATCGCGCTAACCGTGTCCCAAATCAGCCATGCAACAGAATTTAAAGTGGTGCAAGAGAAAGCCCCCGCGAATCCTCCTGCTAATGCTAATCCTAGTCTGAATGACTTATTACGTCAAGGTCGAAAATTAGTAGATGCGGGTGACTATGAAAACGCGATCGAAGTGTATCAAAAAGCAGCACGTTTAGATCCCAAAAATCCCCGTATTTTTTCTGGAATCGGTTATTTACAAGCCCGTAAAGGCAACTTTCAAGAATCCGTAGAATTTTATCAAAAAGCGATCGCGCTCGATCCGAAAAATTCCGATTTTTATTATGGATTAGCCTTTGCATTAGGAAACCTAAAAGATTATCAAGGGGCATCCACCGCCTATCGTCGCTCCATAGAATTAAATAATAAAAATCTCAATTCCTACCTAGGTTTAGCGGTGATACTCTATCAACAGAACGATTATAATACCGCGTTGAGAATTTATCAACAAGTAATCGGAGTTGATCCCAAAAACACCCAAGCCTATTCCTTAATGGGATTAGTTTTAATGCAACAGGGGAATTATAGCGCGGCAGTAAAAGCCCTTCAACAAGCGGCTCAACTTGCTCCCAATGATGCTAAAATCAAGATAAAACTAGGGACAGCCTTTGTCAAAAATGGGAGTTTAAAAGAAGGTTTAGCCGCGTTTCAAGACGCGGCACGTTTAGAACCTCGTAATGGGGACTTACAATTTGAAATCGGTGAATTATTACGGAAAGAAAATGAATTAGATAAAGCTTTAGAAGCCTATAATAAGACGGTTTTTTTCAAACCTAATCTAGTCGAAGCTCATAGCGCGATCGGAGATATTCAACTACAAAAACAAGATTATCTCGGAGCCATTATTACCTATCGTCGAGTCATTAGTTTACAACCAGACAATGCCGATGCTTATTATAATTTAGCGATAGCATTAAAGGAAAGGGAACGCAAGGACGAAGCGATACAGTCTGGAAAAACGGCACGCGATCTTTATCAAAAACAAGGTGACAACGAAGGCGTAGAAAAAGCAGAAACACTGCTGAAAGAACTTAATAAATAAATCACCAAAATTTCGTAGGGGCAAAGCATTCCGGCAAAAAATCCATAAGAAAAACCGAAATCTTGATACCGGAATGCTTCGCCCTTCTTCCCTTAGAAAAATATCTATCTGTGTCAATCCCCATCTGCGTTTATCTGCGTTTATCTGCGGTAAAAAAAAAACTATTTTGATACCAAAATGCTTCAAATTAATCCCCCTTAATCCCCCAATTCTATTTTTCAAAATTAATATGCCTAAGACAATCACCTATAGTCCCGCCTATACATTAGTTCCCACTTACGAATGTTTTAACCGTTGTAGTTACTGTAACTTTCGTGCAGAAGTGGGTACAAGTCCCTGGTTAACATTAGAAGAAGCCGAAAAAAAATTATTACCATTAAAAGGAAAAGGAGTTATAGAAATTCTGATTTTAAGTGGGGAAGTACATCCTTCTTCACCTCAAAGAAAAACCTGGTTTCAACTTATTTATGATTTATGTGAATTAGCACTAACGATGGGATTTTTACCCCATACCAATGTCGGTCCCTTAACCTTACATGAGATGGAAAGTTTAAAAGAGGTGAATGTTTCGATGGGCTTAATGTTAGAACAATTAACACCTCAATTATTAGAAACAGTTCATAAATATGCACCCAGTAAAGTGCCATCATTTCGCGTAACACAATTAGAATGGGCCGGACAACTGAAAATCCCTTTTACCACAGGATTATTATTAGGAATAGGTGAAGAAAAAGAGGACTGGAAAGAAACCTTAGAAACTATCACGCATTTACATCAAAAACATTCTCATATTCAAGAAGTCATACTTCAACCTCATAGTAGAGGTGAGCAACGAAATTGGCAAGGGAAGTCATTTTATCTCGGTAAAATGCCAGAAGTCATAAAACTAGCACGTGCAATGTTACCTTCAGATATTACCTTACAAATACCGCCAAATTTAGTCAAAACACCTGATATTTTACTAGAATGTTTAGACGCGGGAGCGCGTGATTTAGGCGGAATTTGTCCCCGTGATGAAGTTAATCCAAATTATCCCCATCCACCGGAACAAGAGTTAAAAGAATTGTTACAAAATTCTGGATATCAATGGGAAAAACGTCTTCCGGTTTATCCTCAGTATTATAGTTGGTTATCACCGAGATTACAAAACGCGATTCAATCTTTTCAATTACAGGATTTATCTGTAAAATAACATCTTATACCAATTTCATAAATGTTTCCTACAGTTTCTCGATCCCCCCTTTGCCCTTTGCCTCCCCACCCAAAAGTCCTACTGTAGGGGCGGGTTCACCGAAATCTCGGATACCCACCGACAAATCAGATAAACCCGCCCCATTCCCATTGAGAAATTAATGATTCACTTAATTCAACAGCCGCGTGGGGCGGGTTTATTTCCTAGGGACACGGCACTGCCGTGTCCCTACTGCTTGATTTTTCGTAATTTTTCCTCTAATGAAACAGCCCTGGGCTTAGGGGGGCTATGGGGATTTAGGGCATTATCTGTAACATCATTTTGGGAAATTGGTATTATTTATTCTTCATTCATCCTGACAAATGCGAATACTATTCACCATAGCCCACTTTTTCAATCCCGAAGGCCAAGGAAAACACGCGTCTCAACGTAAAGATCCCCAACCCCGCTTAACCGCATTAACCTCCTGTTTAACAGCCTTACGAGGGTTATATAGTCAATCTCAGTGCATGATTGATATTCGCGAACATACCACCATACCCGTCAATCAAAATCAAGCCCATCATGTGGAAATAGTTATTTGTACAACGCAAAACTATCATCTTTTACCTTATCTGCGTTTACCCGCGAACTTTTTCCTTCATCACGCGACTAATGTCGAACCCATGTTATTAGGATTTGAATGTCAGGCGGTAATGCAAGCCTATTTAGGTCAATTTGATTATTACTGTTATTTAGAAGATGATCTAATTCTCCATGATCCCTGGTTTTTTGTCAAATTAAACTGGTTTACTCAAAACGCGGGCTATCAAAATCTTCTGCAACCCAACCGCTATGAAATATCGGCATCGGGCCCTGTTCCTAAAGTGTATATTGATGGTGATATTACACCCCAAGCTACAGCCAAATTTCAAAACATCCAAGAACAGCCCCAGTTAACAGGTAAAATTATGGAACAAACTGTTAGTTTCCATCGCGCCCTCAATCCCCATGCTGGCTGTTATTTTTTGAATGCTGAACAAATGAGCTATTGGGGGAGTCAGCCTTATTTTTTAGATCGCGATACCAGTTTCGTGAGTCCCTTAGAAAGTGCCGCGACACTAGGAATTATGCGAACTTTTAGAATTTATAAATCAGCGCCCACTCATGCCAATTTTTTAGAAATTCAACATTTTGGATCAAGTTATTTAAGCTTGCTGGGCAACCAAATCGCGTTAAAACATTGAAGAAGGAAGAAGGAAGAAGGAAGAAGGAAGAAGGAAGAAGTTGTTAAGGCGTAGGTTGGGTTGAGTGCTGCGAAACCGAACACCTAACTGTTTGGCAAAGATTGAGAGGCGTAGGTTGGGTTGAGCGCTGCGAAACCCAACACCTAACTGTTTGCTAAAGATTGAACTTCCTCGGCTTCGATTAGAATCAAAACTCGGTTTCGTTGTTAAGGCTCCGTTGGGTTTCGTACCTCAACCCAACCTACTCATAACTTTGACGCGTAGGTTGGGTTGAGCGCTGCGAAACTCAACACCAAACTTTGTGCAGCGGAAAAAGACTGTAGGGGCGGGTTCACCGATATCTTTGATAC
>JBEDKD010000215.1:0-9895 GCA_041172365.1 Cyanobacteriota bacterium
TCCCTCTCCTCCCTCTTCCCCCTTGCTATCCATTGCCTACTTTCTGAGTCACAGGGGTTGTGACAACGGGGATTTTCAGAAGCGGTTGAGTTGTCAAGGGGGCTAACCATTGACAGACTTCACTTAATTCTTCGACATTCCCACATAACAACAAACGATCGCCCCCTTGCAAATCAATATCCCCATGAGGCCAACGGATAAACTTACCATCGCGGCGAATCGCGTGAATTTGTACGCCATACCGACGACGTAAGTCGATTTCTGATAACTTTTGCCCCACTACTGAGCTATGTAAAGGAAGTCTTAACCATTGACACGCGGTATTCCCTTCGGGAAGTGTTACTTCTCCCTTGGCCAAACAGTCAAAGGTATTCATTTCCTCGGGTTCCCCTACCAACAGAACGCGATCGCCTTCCTCTAAAATTGCCTGAGAGTCTGGATAATCAATTTCTGTGCCCAGGGCACGACGGATCGCGATTAGGCTTACTCCGGTTAAACGTCGTAAGTCTGCGTCTTCTAATGTCATGCCAATTAAAGGAGAATTTTCTGGTAATGAGTACCACTTACTATTAAGCTCCTGTAGCGCGTTTTTCAGATCCCGTGATACCGCCCCTTGTTCCCCTAAAGGACGTAGATCGAGATAACGACTACTGCGAATCTCTTGCATTTGCTTGCCAATCGCATTGATTTGCCATCCCATACTAATTAATAAATGGGAAGACAATTCTAAACTGGCTTCAAATTCTGGTTGTACTACTTCCCACGCGCCTAACTGATAAAAGAGTTCAATATCTTTATCATGGTTTGCTCGGACAACTATATCTAAATCTGGTGCTAATTCTAAGGCTCGTTTCAAACAAAGACGAGAACTCATGGAGTCGGGAAGCGCGATCGCCATTGCTTTAGCTCGATCGATTCCCGCGGCTTCCAAAACGTGCAGACTCGCGGCGTTTCCATAGAGATAAGGAATACTCAGTGTGCGACATTCTTGGATTACGGCTTCTGATTGATCAATTACTACTACGGGAAAATTATGACTTTGTAACAACCGCACTAAATTTTGACCAACTTGGCCATAACCACAAATTACCAAATGATTTTGTAAAGGTAAATTTTCCGAAACCTCTAAGGGTTTAGAACTCCCATCGAAATATTTTTGTAAAGGAGGAAATGTTTCCGCCCAAGTTAATACTTGAGGCGTTAACCTCAACATAAAAGGAGTTAATACCAACGTTAGTGCCGCGGTTCCGACAATTAGAAGATAGACCGAATGAGGAATTAAACCCATCGTTTGTCCCGAACTAGCAAGGACAAAGGAAAATTCCCCAATTTGTGCTAAACCTATACCCGCGATCAAAGCAGTTTTTAAGGGATAACCAAATAATTTAACAATGGGTGTAACGATTAAGAATTTCCCAATTAATACTAGGGAAACTAACCCCAAAATTAATTCTAAATGATTCCAGAGAAAGAGAGGATCAATTAACATCCCCACCGAGACGAAAAATAAAGAAGCGAAAATATCTCGTAAAGGTTCTACATAAGTTAAGGTTTGATCCGCGTATTCTACTTCCGAAACCATTAACCCCGCGACAAAGGCCCCCATTTCAATGGAAAAACCCAAATATTCTGTCAGTAGGGCAATTCCTAAAGCTAAGACAACCACCCCTAACAAAAATAATTCCCGACTTTCCGTTTTAGCCAGAAAACGTAATAAAGGGGGTATTAACCATTTACCTGCAATGACAGCCGCGATCGCGAATAAAGTAATCCGTAAAAGTGCCTGAGCCACCGCACCTCCAATGGCTTCGGCAGGTTGATGAAGGGCAGGCAACACAGCTAACATTAAACCCAGAGCGAGATCCTGTACAACTAAGATCCCCAACATAACTTGACCATGAGGAGTTGAGGCCTCATTGCGTTCCATCAAACACTTGAGGACAACCGCGGTAGAAGAAAGGGATAAAATAGCCCCCAGAAAAATACCTTGAGGCCAAGAGGTACACCATCCCATTCCCAAGGAAATTAAAGCCGTTACCAGGATGGTTAAAGTCATTTGCAGACCCCCACCCCCCAGACTAATCACCTTAACTCGCTTCAATTCCGCGAAGGAAAACTCCACCCCCAAAGCAAAGAGTAAAAAAGCCACCCCAAACTGTGCTAGGGTTTCCACCTGAATTAATTCTTTTATCAGTCCTAATCCGGTCGGGCCTACCACTATCCCCCCCAGAAGATAGCCTAGAATCACAGGTTGTCGCAATAAAGACGCGAACAAACCCCCCGCGGCTGCCGCGGCAAGAACTAGGACAAGATCAACGATCAATCGAAAGTCTTCTTGCACAAGTTTATGAAAAAATATTAAAGTTATCTCTTCTAGTATGTAAGATATTGACAGATTTTGGACAAGCGATTATAATTTTTTTCTATTACCATCCTAAGAATAGGGTCTTAGAACTGAACACTCAAGTCCTAAAAAACTTAACATCTGACAGATGTATAGAGAATTAACAGCCTGATGAGGATTACTTTTTCTTGCGTAAATAAAACAATTTATTGATTTTAAAATATGCTCATATTTCTTTATTTTTTATGATTGATATCTTGTTCAAGAGTTATAGAAAAAGAAAAAGTAATATCATTAGGAGTAAAAAGAACACAAAGAGGCACAAATTTATTTAGTTAATCATATATTAACTAAATATTACCTAAGCCCAAGTTTGATGGGGATGTTCAATGACAGAAAATTATGTCAAAATAAAAACAAAAGACTTATTGTATCGAGTCATCCATGAGAAAGACACGAAATTACTGGAATTTATCTGAGACACTCGGCTGTATCGTGCTGAGTCAAGCAAGAGAGCAATTAGCCAAAGCGAGAATACAAGGGATAATATCTGGGGGAATTATCACCGGGCTGCTGAGTATCGCGACCCCAACTCTGGCTTTGCAGGCAAAGGTATCGCCGGAAAAACCCCAATTAGGGGATACCTTATCCGTGGTGATTCAACTAGAAAAAAAAGGGGGAGAAACGCCCCAAGTATCTCTACAACAAAAAAATTATCCCGCGTATCCTGTGGGAAATAATCAGTTTCGGGCATTATTACCGACCACACCATTAGATGCCGCGGGTACATGGCAACTTCAAGTGAAGGGGGAAGGCGAAGTAAAAAATTTAACCATAAAAGTACGCGATCGCGAGTTTGGGACCCAATCAATTTGGCTACCACCGGAGAAAGATAAAGAAGGGAGTGATGCGGAATTTGATCGCGTAGATGCCTTTAAAGCATTACAGACACCAGAAAAATATTGGAATGGTCGTTTTCTCAGACCCAATGAGGGAGAGATCACAACTATTTACGGAGTTCGTCGATACTATAATGGAGTCTTTGCCAAAGATTATTACCATCGCGGGGTGGACTATGCAGGAGATTATGGCTCAAGGGTGATTGCCGCGGCCGCGGGTCGGGTGGCTTTAGTGGGTCGAGAATCCGAAGGATTTCAGATTCACGGAAATGTCATTGGTATTGATCATGGTCAAGGGATAACCACTATTTATCTGCACTTGAGTCGAATCAATGTCAAAGAAGGGGATTTTGTCAAAGCCGGTGAAGTGATTGGGACCCTCGGTTCCACGGGGGCGGCCACAGGACCGCACCTGCACTGGGGGCTTTATGTTCATGGCAAATCCGTCGATCCTGTCCCCTGGCGGATGGAAGGCATTGAATAGCACTTTATTATTGATTATGCTGTGGAGCGCGAAAAACTTATGACTATTGAAAAAATTGTAGAACAGGCATTGCAAGATGGTTATTTAACTCCATCAATGGAAGCGGAAGTGGGACGGATTTGCAATACAGCCTCAGAATTGTCGATCGAAGAGTATATGGCTTTAGATCGACTGATGGGGGCTCTCTTAACTGGGGAAGTGGTAGTTTTACCCCGTAAACAATTTATTAATGTGATGGAAGAGTTAGTCCTGAGTGAAGCGATCGCGCGCGTGGCAGAAATTGAAGCAACGACAGACGTAACACTTGATGTTGGGGATATCGCGGCCTATGCTCTCAACAGACTGTTTCCTCTGTATGCCACAACAGAAGAAGGGGCTCATTTTCAGAGAGCCAAGGCAAAAGAAGAACATCAGCACATGATTTCGGAACAAGTCGATGCCGCGATCGCCCGGAGTTTAGATCGTCCCAAAGCTCCGAATCGGAAGTTTTTAGGAGCTCAGTCACCCGAACCCGATGTGATATCCCAAGTTACCAATGTTCTGCAAGAACTTGCCGATAAATATGATCCGCACCAGTCTCCCATAAAAAGAAATTGAGCTGGGGAGTCAGGGGAAGATAAACTCTTCCCCGACAACTATCAATTTCTCTCAATTTATTAATTGGGATCTGAGGTGGAATTAGCCGCCCCAGCAATGGCTTGTTCTCTTTGTTCTCGCTTTTTGCGATCTGCCTGAAGGACATCAGCCAAAGCACTTCGGGCTTGAGCCATTTTGTCTAAATTACTGCGATAGAGGTCTAAATCTTTATTGAGTTTCTCCCAGGGCAGATTTAAGACTCTACAAATATTTTGTAGAGTTTCATTGCGCCATTGTGAGTCTTTTACCAAGTCAGGATCAGCTTGTTCGAGTAAAGTAAACAAACCAATCGCAAATAAACGGCTGTACTTAAATTTAACATTACCCGCGATCGCTCTAATAGTCTCTTGCAAATCATTAACATCAGGGAGACTCATGGATAAATCCAGCCATGAGACCAAATCCTGAGCAGATACGCGATCGGCTAATTGAGTTAAACGCGAGGCATCATGTTGGAATTGCTGGGGATTATTTTCCACAGCTTCACAGAGGGCATTAAAGATAGAAGCCTTATCTGTTTCAGGGATATACCCTTGCATAAAACGGTCAAACGTTGTCACCACCCCCAAGGCATAAATGGGGTCATAACGATAATCAACATTAACCATGAGGAGGTGCATTTCTACCATAATTTCCTCAACGACTCGGCGATAAATGGAGTTAATCGGTCGAGAGTGAAGACTGTAGAAAGCTCGTTTAGTATCGGAAACAGTACGGTTATTATTCACCTGGTCTCTTCTGAACGGGTTTAGGAGCGTATATTTTAATTTGCCTTCCCCTCCCGTTCACGTTCATCGGCGCACGGGAGACTTGTGCAAAAAAGTTTACCCTCATTTTACCTTACCTGGGATCGCAAGGAGAAGCTCAAACCTCGAATCGCAATTACTCCTCTTCCATGTTCCCTCTTGCCTCTCCCGTCTTCCGTCTTCCCTCTTGTTCCCTTTTCTTCGGTGTTCCCTCTTCCTCTGTGTCATCTGTGCCTTTGTGGTTCATTAATTCTTCCCTCTCCCTTCTTCCCTCTAGTTCCCTTTTCTTGGGTGTTCCCTCTTCCTTTGTGTCCTCTGTGCCTTTGTGGTTCATTAATTCTTCCCTCTCCCCTCTCCCTTCTTCTCCTCTCCCCTTTCCCCTCTTCCTTCTTCGGACTTCCCTCTTCGGACTTCCTTCTTCCTTCTTCCTTCTTCCTTCTTCCTTCTTCCCTCTTCCCTCTTCCTTAAATTATGAAAATATCTACGGAATTAATGACATTAGCCCAATATATCGCGGGGGAATTTGATAACAAAGAACAAGCGATAGCCGAGCCGACTTGGTATGTACCACTGCGATTGTGGCAACGTCCCGTCCCAGTTCCCTTATTTCAAGAACCGAGTATTAGCCTTTATGCCGAACAAGTAAATATGATGACACCCGATCGCGTTTATCGGCCGCGTCTGATGCAATTACGTCAGTCACAGACAGGAGAAGGTCTGGAAGTGCAATATTATCAGCTAATGAATAGGACACAATGCCAAGGCGCAGGTAATAACCCCGAATTACTCAAAGGGTTAACCCGCGATCGTCTTGAATTATTACCCGGATGCACCCTGACAGTCACACAAGAAAATATAGGATTAAACCATTATCGATTTCGTGCTCAATTGCCCCCCAATAGCCCTTGTCGTTTTTCCCATCAAGGAGAAACATTTCAAGTAGAGCTAGGATTTGAGGCAACCTCCGACCAATTTCTGAGTTATGACAAAGGAATAAACCCCACAACAGGACAAGCCCTCTGGGGCGCACTAATGGGACCATTTCGATTACATAAACGTCAGGACTTTGCTTCAGAGATTCCCATATTTGAGGTTTGAGATTTGAGATAGAAAAAACATCTACAACCTTACTTCGCAGAGAGTTAGCGGGTAGT
Source organism: Cyanobacteriota bacterium (assembly GCA_041172365.1). GTDB lineage: Bacteria > Cyanobacteriota > Cyanobacteriia > Cyanobacteriales > Microcoleaceae > JBEDKD01. The sequence goes on from JBEDKD010000215.1 coordinate 6,264, forward strand.
AAAAGGTCAAGGAGAGAGACAGAGGAAGAAGGAAGAAAACAGACAAAAGTCCGTCACATTGACGAGAGGGCATTTCTGTACCACTGGGTTTTAGGTGCTTTCTCGGCCCAATCTTCCTACTCCATCGGAGATCCCCTTGCCCTTAACTAGCGCGAGGTACCCCTTCGAGAGCATCTTCTTCCGTCTCAAAAATTTCAAAAACAGAATCCATCATAGTGACTTCAAACACCAATTTAGCTTCTGGATGAACATTACAGATGCGGAAACTGCCCTTCACCTTATCGGCATCTCGCATTCCCGCCACCAGTGAAGTTAGGCCAGAGCTATCGATAAAGTTAACCTGACCTAGATTCACTACAACATGGCGACTCAATTTAGAAATACATTCCTGCAACTTGAGGCGGAATTGCCAGGCCGTTGTGATGTCAAGGCGTCCGGTTGGTGCCAAGACGATGACTGTAGTACCGTCTTGGGTCGTGTGGGTTTTTTGCTCGATATGAATCACTGACCCTTCCCTCGGATTTCTATGGATAGCGGTGGATAGTTATCTCCAAGTAGTGTAACTCAGACCGTGTTATTCGGAGATACCCAATTTACCCAATCTTGGGGTTTTAAGAACTTATCATATAATTGAGCTTCGCGTGTATTGGGTTCTGGCTGATAACCATATTCCCACCGAACTAAGGGGGGTAAGGACATGAGAATTGACTCGGTACGTCCATTTGTCTGTAATCCAAAGATTGTGCCTCGGTCGTAAACGAGGTTAAATTCTACATAACGTCCGCGACGGTATAGTTGGAAATTCCGCTCCGAATCGCCATATTCCGTTGCCCCTCGGCGTTCCACAATCGGACTATAGGCGGGTAAAAACGCGTGTCCGCATTCTTGGACAAAGGCAAATAACTGTTCCCAAGTCCGGGTTTCTGGCACCCCAATTTTTTCACTGTACAGTCCCGCGGGGCCTTGGGGGTCTGGACCACGATATAGTTCGCTACGTCCATCTTGATAATCAAAGAAAATTCCGCCGACACCGCGCATTTCTTGACGATGCTTCAAATAGAAGTATTCATCGCACCAATGTTTAAAGACTGGATAATATTCTGGATTATGCTTATCACAAGCCGCTTTTAAGGTTTTATGGAAGTGTGCGGCATCCTCATCGAAGGGATAATAGGGGGTTAAATCAATACCACCGCCAAACCACCAAACCGGACCTGCCTCAAAATAACGATAATTCAAATGCACAGTGGGCACATAGGGATTACGCGGATGCAACACCATTGAAGTACCTGTGGCATAAAACCCATTTCCTGCCGCTTCCGGGCGTTGGGCAAGAATAGAAGGGGGGAGTTGCTCGCCCCACACTTCGGAAAAATTCACCCCACCTTGTTCAAAAACTCCGCCATCTCGTATCACGCGAGTGCGTCCACCGCCACCTTCGGGGCGTTGCCAAGCATCTTCTTTAAAATTGGCAACACCATCAAGTTTTTCTAGTCCTTGACAAATTTCATCTTGTATGTCTCTCATAAACTGACTCACTCTGGTTTGGGAGTCAGTGGGTGGTACAAAGGGAGATGAGGTGGTTTCAAGGGTTGTTGAAGCTGTCATAAATATTTCAGAGAAACTAAGTCTTGATTTGAGATTGGCATTTCGGCCACAATGCTCTCGAAATCTCATTATGTCACTGAAGCGGAGTAATGTATCACTCAACGGATATATTAAAAAATATCAACAAATATTTCTTTTTTGTTGCATAGGTTGATCCCCTATGCCACAAAGGTTTGAGAAAAAATGGAGATTCCGATGTCCGATCGCGTCGATGCCAAAGCCATATTAGAAGTATTACGGCCGGTTCAAGATCCCGAACTTCGTAAAAGTTTAGTGGAATTGAACATGATTCGTAATGTCAAAATAGATAATGGTGAAGTGAGTTTTACCCTAGTTTTGACCACTCCTGCTTGTCCCTTACGGGAGTTTATTGTCGAAGATTGTCAAAAGGCGGTGAAGCAATTACCCGGTATTACAAAAGTAGTAGTAGATGTCACCGCGGAAACTCCCCAACAAAAGGGACTCCCCGATCGCCAAGGTGTCGATGGTGTCAAAAATATTATTGCCATTTCTAGCGGTAAAGGTGGAGTCGGTAAAAGTACCGTCGCGGTAAATGTCGCGGTCGCGTTGGCCCAATCCGGCGCGAAGGTAGGCTTATTAGATGCAGATATCTATGGTCCGAATGACCCCGCGATGTTGGGCTTAGAGGACGCGAAGGTAAAGGTTCAGAATAGTCCCCAAGGGGAAGTCTTAGAGCCTGCCTTTAATCATGGGGTGAAATTGGTATCAATGGCCTTTTTAATTGATAAGGACCAACCTGTGATTTGGCGCGGTCCGATGTTAAATGGCATTATTCGTCAATTTCTCTATCAAGTGAATTGGGGTGATTTAGATTATCTCATTGTGGATATGCCTCCGGGGACCGGAGATGCCCAGTTAACAATGGCTCAAGCTGTACCGATGGCGGGCGCGGTAATTGTCACGACTCCTCAAACTGTCGCGTTATTAGACTCTCGTAAGGGGTTAAAAATGTTTGAACAGTTAGGGGTGAAGGTTTTAGGCATTGTGGAAAATATGAGTTATTTTATTCCTCCAGATATGCCAGAAAAGCAATACGATATTTTTGGCTCTGGGGGGGGTGAGAAGACTGCCTCGGAGTTAGGAATACCTTTGTTAGGGTGTATTCCTTTAGAAATTTCTTTGCGTGAAGGGGGCGACGCGGGGGTTCCGATTGTGGTGGGACAACCTGAATCGGCCTCGGCAAAAGCCTTAAACGCGATCGCGCAACAAATCGCGGCGAAAGTATCCATTGCCGCCTTGAGTTAATTCAGTCGGTTAGGTTGAGTCGATACATTTCTCGGATTGACTATATCCTCAGTTACCCACTTAAACCAAAAAAACCTGCTTTCTCACTTCAGAGGATGGCTGGAGATTGATATTTTTGAATTACGAAACCTGGTTTTTGAGTAAGTCCTCTGGATATGTAACAACTCAACCCAATCAACAGTTTTTCCTCAAGTCGGTTGGGTTGAGCCGACAAATTTATCCGATGATTTGCATCTGTGATAACTCAACCCAACCTACCGATTTTCCTCAAGTCGGTTGGGTTGAGCCGACAAATTTATCCGATGATTTGCATCTGTGATAACTCAACCCAACCTACAGGTTTTCCTCAAGTCGGTTGGGTTGAGCCGACAAATTTATCCGATGATTTGCATCTGTGATAACTCAACCCAACCTACCGATTTTACGGTAAGCTATTTAGAAACCAACATCACTCACAAAAACTTATGATTTTTCCTGGTTCAGCAGTACGCGTTAAAGATAAAGGTGAAATTTACTATGGCTTTCAAGGCCTAGTACAACGACTTTCTGATGGTAAAGTGGCTGTTCTTTTTGAGGGCGGAAATTGGGATAAGTTAATCACATTTCGTCTTTCTCAATTAGAACTTATTGATGCCACCGCGGGTCGTTCTGGGCCTAGTAAATAATCGGGGTAATGGGTGATGGGTAATGGGTGATAGGTAATGGGTGATAGGTAATGGGTGATCATAGTTGTTGATTTTGATAAATCCTAATTGATC
>JBEDKD010000216.1:0-6161 GCA_041172365.1 Cyanobacteriota bacterium
CCCCAGTCCCCAGTCCCCATCATGATCGCGGATACTGTTGCATCAGTTGTTGGACTTGTGCCGCGTGATAGGAACTACGGGTGAGGGGTGAAGAGACGACTTGCAAAAAACCGATAGATTCACCATACACCCGCCACGCGTCAAACTGTTGGGGGGTAATATACCCTTCTAGGGGTAAATGTTTTGGACTAGGTTGGAGATATTGACCGATGGTTAATATTTCGCAATCAACCGCGCGTAAGTCTGCCATGACTTCTCGTACTTCTGTATCGGTTTCCCCTAATCCCACCATAATGCCTGATTTGGTATAAACACTAGGCTGAAGTTCCCGACATTTTTTCAAGAGTTCTAAACTGCGTTGATAGTCACCTTGGGGACGGACTCGCCGATAGAGACGGGGTATAGTTTCGGTATTATGGTTAAGAACTTCGGGTTGGGCACTGAGGATAATGGCTAAGGCCTCCCAGTTTCCGCATAAGTCTGGGATTAATACTTCTATTGTGGTTTTCGGCATTCGGCATCGGACTTCTTCGATACAGCGAACAAACTGGGACGCGCCCCCATCGGATAAGTCATCGCGGTTAACGGAAGTAATGACAACATGAGTGAGGTTAAGACGTTGTACGGCTTCTGCTAATTTGAGAGGTTCCGTAGGATCGAGGGCCTTGGGTTTTTTCTCGAAGTCAATATCGCAATAGGGGCAAGCTCGGGTACAAGCAGGCCCCATAATTAAAAACGTCGCGGTGCCCGCGTTGAAGCATTCGCCGATATTGGGACAAGAGGCTTCTTCACAGACCGTATTGAGGTCCAGGTCCCGTAAAATTTCTTTAACCGAGCCTACGCGCTGCCATTGGGGGGCTTTGACTCGCAACCATTCTGGCTTTACTACCACGCTTGCCTTGCCTTAGTGAAGTTTTACTACAGAGTATTGAGTTTAGTATAGGGGGTCAGGGAATGCAAGAGGGGGTAGAGAATTTTCCCAGATTAGTGAAAATTTTTCCGTTTGGGTGGAGCAATTTTGGTGAGTTTGTGTTATGATGGAAAAGCTAGTGTGAAATGTCGGGATGTAGCGCAGCTTGGTAGCGCACCTCGTTCGGGACGAGGGGGTCGCAGGTTCAAATCCTGTCATCCCGATTTGACCTCACCCCTAACTCCTCGGCTGGGAGGAGAGGGGTTAGGGATGATGTAAAAATGGACACATATCAGGGTAATATCAGACAGTTGTATTTTGCGGCAGATGACCGTGATCGAGCGCTACACTTTGCCCGAAATGGGCTCTATTTGGACTGATACGGCCAAACTAAAAAGCTGGCTAGATGTAGAAATCGCGGTTTGCGAAGCTCAAGGGGAACTCGGCTATATTCCGGCCGATGCCGTTGAGGAAATTAAAGCAAAAGCGAACTTTAACCCCTCGCGGGTTTTGGAAATTGAGGCGGAAGTGCGCCATGATGTCATCGCGTTCTTGACAAATGTCAATGAATATGTAGGGGACGCGGGACGTTATATTCACTTAGGGCTGACAAGTTCCGATGTTTTGGATACGGCTTTGGCCTTACAATTAGTCGCGAGCGTTGATATCCTGTTACAACGTCTTGAAGACTTAATTCAAGCCATTCGTTATCAAGCCCAACAACATCGGGATACTGTGATGGTAGGCCGCTCTCATGGGATTCATGCGGAACCCATGACATTTGGCTTTAAACTCGCGGGTTGGTTAGCAGAAGTGCTGCGAAACCGCGATCGCCTACTGCATTTACGGACATCCATTGCAGTTGGTAAAATCTCAGGCGCGGTGGGAACCTATGCCAATATTGACCCCCGTGTAGAAGAGATCGCGTGTCAAAAATTAGGCCTCGAACCTGATACCGCATCCACACAAGTAATATCGCGTGATATCCATGCGGAATATGTGCAAACCCTTGCACTGTTAGCCGCGTCAATCGAGCGTTTTGCGGTAGAAATTCGGAACCTTCAACGCACAGATGTATTGGAAGTCGAAGAATTTTTTGCTAAAGGGCAAAAAGGCTCTTCAGCAATGCCCCATAAACGCAACCCCATTCGCTCAGAACGACTTACAGGGCTGGCGAGAGTGATTCGAGGATATACAGTTGCAGCCTTAGAAAATGTCGCCCTATGGCATGAACGGGATATATCTCACAGTTCCGTAGAACGGATGATGTTACCCGATGCTTCCATAGTAGCGCATTTCATGTTAGTAGAAATCACTGATTTGGTAAAACACCTATTAGTGTATCCCGAAAACATGAAACAGAATATGAACGTTTACGGCGGTGTTATCTTCAGTCAACGGGTGCTTTTAACCTTAGTACAAAAAGGTATAAACCGTGAAGAAGCCTATCGTATAGTTCAATCCTGTGCTCACGAAGCCTGGAATAAACCTAATGGTAATTTCCATGATTTAATTGCCAAAGATTCCCGTGTGAGATCGTTTTTAAAACCAGAAGAAATCGAAGCTTGTTTCGATCCTAAATTACATCTGCGTAATTTAGATCAGGTTTATCAACGCTTAGGGATTTAAGTTAATTAATTGAAGTAAAAACCGGGTTTCTTTAGAGAAATACCAAGTTTCTGAAGTTGCTCTCTTTTGCGAAACCCGGTTTCTGCGTACTATATTCTCTTTCTTTCCTCTGTGCCTTTGTGCCTTTGTGGTTCAATCTTTATCGAAATTTTCCTGAGATAACTCCTAATTAGATAGGGTGACAAAAGAAACCGGGTTTCTCGCCTGAGATAGTTGGAGATAATGAGGCTTTTTGAAGAAACCCGGTTTCTGGATAAAGGTGTATCAGCCCTATGGAGTCACGACAATTCTGGGATTAACATGGCTGGTACGGGAATTGAGGATTGCGGGCGGGTGATTTCTCGATCGCAAAGCCCTAAGTCAGAGGAGGCATTGGTATAGTATAATGCTAGGGTAGGCATTGCACAACGACTAATTCAAAGGAGGAAAATGCCAGCCAAGGATACTTACCATGATGCGGTCAAAAATGCTCTAATTAAAGACGGTTGGAGTATTTTGGCTGATCCTTATAAGATTAAATACAAAGATGCTGAATTATTTGCTGATTTAGCAGTAGAAAAAACTATCGCGGCTGAACAAAATGGACGTAAAATTGTTGTCGAAATTAAAAGCTTTTTAAGTCCCTCACCGATGAGAGATTTTGAACTAGCTTTGGGACAATATATTTTATATAGAAATATCATCAATTTTACTGAACCTGAATATCAAATTTATCTGGCAATTCCAGATAGTATTTATGAGAATTTCTTTAAAAGAGAGTCAATTCAGGACGTGGCAAAAATCAATCAATTACTTTTGATTGTTGTTGATATGGAAAGGGAGGAAATTTTACAATGGATAAATTAGAAAAGTATCGCCAATCTCTTAAGAAAATATTAACAGAATATCACGAATGGGTTTCGGGTTCAGCCAATTTGGATCAAGAAAGTTGTCTCGTTTTTGATGAGATACATGATCAATATTTTTGGCTTTTTATGGGTTGGGAAGGGAAGAAAAAATTTAGAAATATTCAGGTTCATATTCGCATGAAAAATGAGAAGATTTATATTGAGGAAGATTGGACGGAGGAAGGTATTGCGACTGAGTTATTGAGGGAAGGTGTGCCGAAAGAGGATATTGTTTTAGCTTTTCATGATCCCGAAACTCGTAAGTTGACTGAATTTGCTGTGGCTTAGAGAGAGGTTTTGGGGATTGGGGGAGGGTGATTTCTGGGTCGTAAATGCCTAAGTCAGAGGAGGCTTTGGTATAGTATAATGGTAGGGTGGGCATTGCCCACCTACTAAGGAATAAAAAATTAATAAAGTAGTGCAGGCATCTTGCCTGCTTTCCGGCACTTATGGGCGAAACTACCAACCAAATAGTCAAGTTATTTAATTTCCATTCGTAATTACAAGGAGGAAAATGCCAGCCAAGGATACTTACCATGATGCGGTTAAAAATGCTTTAATTAAGGATGGTTGGAGGATTACTTTTGATCCTTATCCGATTAAATATGAAGAAGTTAAATTAGTGGCTGATTTAGCGGGTGAAAAAACGATTTCTGCAACCAGAGAAGGACAACAAATCGTTATTGAAATTAAAAGCTTTCTCAGTCGTTCTCCGATGCGTGAGTTTGAAACCGCGTTAGGTCAGTATCTAATATATCAAACATTTCTTTCTATTACCCATCCCGATCATAAAATTTACTTAGCAATTGGTCAAACAATTTATGACAAGTTTTTTCAACAAGTTGCTATTCAATTGGTTTTGCAAAAATATGAAGTTTCATTATTAGTGGTTGACATTAATCAAGAGGAGATTATCAAATGGACAAGCTAAATCATTATCAAAATGTAATTAAACAAATCCTAACGGAGTATGAAAGAATCTCATCACAAGTCCCTGATCCTGATATAGATGAGGTGTTAATGTTTGATGATCAAAGAAGTCAATATCTTTGGTTTAATATTGGCTGGAAAAATCATAAACGAGTCAAGGCAATTTCTGTTTATGTTCGCATGAAAAATGAGAAGATTTATATTGAGGAAGATTGGACGGAGGAAGGTATTGCGACTGAGTTATTGAGGGAAGGTGTGCCGAAAGAGGATATTGTTTTAGCGTTTCACGATCCAGAAACTCGTAAGTTGACTGAATTTGCTGTTGCTTAGAGAGAGGTTTTGAGGATTTCGAGTGGGTGATTCCTGTGGATAAAAAGCCTAAACTTGAGGATGCTTTGGTATAGTATAATTTTACGGTTTGCTGTGCATCTGGTACTGGTTGCAAGGAGGACAATGGGTATTGTTTTCGCTTTCTATGAATGCTCCTCAAATTACAATTTGACTGATTTTGCTGTAGCTTAATTAAGGTTATTTTCAATGAATGAAAAAGAATTATATCATAGATTAAAAGATGAATCTCTATTTAATAAAGCATTTGTCTATGCTATTCAAGACAGAAGTAATAAAGATGACTTTTGCAATTTTTTTGAACTAAACTTTTATGAACATCAGAAAATCAAATTACAGGAAGAAATCAGAAATATAATTGATCATCCTGAAGATTTTAGACATTCAGTTTGTTTTGCATATTATGTACCGAAAAATAATTTATGTTTAAGACGGCATATTTATATTCCTTTCCAAGAATTAGTATTAAGGTATATGATTCTGATTATTATAGTTGAGAACACTGAATATACTTTATCAAAACAATGTTTTTCCTATAGAAAAGCAGCTCCAGAGAATCAAAATAAAAATTTATTTGAGCCTTATCAAATACTCTTTGATAGTTATGTTGATTGGCAAGAAAAAACCTGGAAAACCAATAATGTTAAAGTATTACTTGACACAGATATATCATCTTTTTATGATTCAATTTCCCATGATTATTTAATTAAATTACTAATCAAAAAATTAGATATCAGTCAAGATAGTCAATTTATTCTGTTATTTAGAAAAATTCTTAACTTTAGAGTCATTAGTTATTCTTTTATAGATAATTCACTTTTTGAAACTGAGTTTAGGCAAGGATTAGTAATTGGTAATAACATAGATGGATATCTAGCTAATATATATCTTCAAGATATAGATGAAGCATTAGAAAAAGTTAAAGTAGAATTTGGAAGATACGTTGATGATACTAAAATTTTTACTGCGTCAAAAGAAGATGCTTTACATTATTCTCGTATCATACAAGAATTTTTACTAAAAAAAGGATTGAATTTTAATGCAACTAAAACTAAAATTTGGGAAGATGAACAAGAAATAAAAGATAAGATTGAAAATGCCAGAATAGAAGACGACTATTTTGGAACAAGTGATGACTCAGATAATTTTTATGCAAAAGAGCAATTAGAGAAGGAGGATAAGGAGACTATTCCCCTAGATAAAAAAATGAATGATCAGACTATTTTTCCTGAAACTTATAGTCCAGATCAAGAGATCAAAAATTTAGATGATGCCAAATTATGGGCTAAATATGTAAATACTCAACTTAAGCCTCAGAACTCTCTTGATAACGATGAATTAGTAATAAGACAAATAAATCAAATAAAAATTGTTATAAAAAGTTATCCATCAGCCAATCCTACTAAAACCTGTGCTTGGTTAATTGTGAAATTCTGTTTTTGGCATTATCCTAATTC
>JBEDKD010000217.1:0-2539 GCA_041172365.1 Cyanobacteriota bacterium
TCCCTAATCCCCAATCCCTAATCCCCAATCCCTAATCCCCATTCCCCAATTAGGTGCAAAATCGAATCAATCTGCTAAGATCAACTAGGCCGTTTACCAAACTTCATAAAGTCATTGAGTCCATCAATTGATCTACCCAGAGTAGATGACTTTCTCCAAGAACTAGCCGCGATCCAACAAACGGGCTCGAAACGTCTAGCCTTGTTAGGATCGCGCCATGTCCCTATTACCCATCAGCAACTAATTGAGATGCTGAGTTATGCAATGGTATTGGGCGGTAATCAACTGATTACATCGGGTGCCACAGGTACCAATTCTGCTGCAATTCGAGGCGCGATGCGTGCCGATCCTAATTTGCTGACGGTGATTTTGCCTCAAAGTCTCAGTCGTCAGCCCAGGGAGTCCCGTGAACAATTAGAACAAGTGATCCATCTTGTGGAAAATCCCAACAATGACCATTTGTCATTAGGGGAAGCAAGTGCGCTCTGTAACCAGGAGATTATTTCTCGCTGTCAACAGTTAATTTGCTTTGCTTTTCACGATAGTCATACTCTTCTGCAAACTTGTCGGGATGCGGAAGAACAAAGGAAAGTGGTAACACTGTTCTATTTTGATTGAATAACCACTTTTGTAGGGGCGAAGCATTCCGGCAGATAAGTTATTGGTTAAAAGGAAGGATTTACTACCGGAATGCTTCGCCCCTACCGATATATTTGCCAATTTGGGATGCTCCCGATGCCCTTTAACCCAGTTAACCCCAGAGAAGTGTATTCTCCGGGGTCATAAACTTTAATTTACCCTAACACGGTTTTTTTATTTTCAGTCTAATGTGTCTTTATTAGATTTGTTATTAAAGGGATTAATGTTAGGGGATATTGTTGATTTACCTATTCGTGATTAATCATTTATGGCCGCGACTTTTTCTTTTGATATTGTTAGTGATTTCGATCGCCAGGAATTAGTAAACGCGATCGATCAAACTCAACGCGAAATTCAAAGTCGTTATGACTTGAAAGATACTAAAACAACGATGGAACTCCTCGAAGAGTCTATTGTTGTCAATACAGATAGTGAGTTTACCTTAGACGCGGTACATACAATTTTGCAAACAAAATCCGCGAAACGTAATCTTTCTTTGAAAATTTTTGATTATGGTAAGGTGGAGTCGGCTAGTGGTAATCGAGTGCGTCAAGAAATTAAGCTGAAAAAGGGTATTAGTCAGGAAATTGCCAAAAAGATTTCTAAGTTGATTCGGGATGAGTTTAAGAAGGTACAAGCATCTATTCAAGGTGATGTGGTACGGGTTTCGGCTAAATCTAAAGATGATTTACAAGAGGTGATGCAACGAGTAAAACAGGAAGATTTGCCTGTGGCTCTTCAGTTTACCAATTATCGTTAGACTCATTTGGGGGTAAGAAGATTCAACAATAATTTACTTATTTTGAGCTGACTTATTCCCATTAGATGAGCGTTGTTATGGCAGTTTCCAACAATAATGGGCGGGAGGGCGCGATCGGGCCTATATTATTAACAACACGATATTATTGATGAAAAGGTTAATTTTGAGGCTGAGAAGGAAGAAGAAAATGGGATAATTAGGCAGTTAGAGTTTGAGAGTAGATAAGTTTTTTGGGTGAAAATTTTAGCGAGAAGTCATATCTATCCATTGAATATTATCGGCTTCTTCGACCTGATCTTGCCATTGAACCCTTGCCATTGGATCGAGTTTTTCTTGCATATCTAGTATCATTTCTGGCTGTAACCATGAATTACCCATGCTTAAAAAATCCTCTGTACTTGTGACTTCAAAACCCAAAGTACGGCATTTACGAATCACTTGAGGAGATGAAGCGAGGAAACAACCTTTAAATTCTAATATTTCAGCAAGATTGAAGAAAGATAGCAAATAACGATCCAAAGGATTTGCGGAGTCAAAACCTATGTGCGTTTTCTGAGGATTTTCCAAATAACTTGCTTCGTTATGAAAATATACGGTTGCTCCACACACCGTTTTAAAGACTAACAAATTATCAGTTTCTTGTCTGTGTAATGACTCGATAATTTTTTGGGCGGATGCCGTACCAGAAAGAAAATTACCATTGTTCAAATGCTCAAGTTGAAGATAGAAATACTTAGGCAAAATTATATCTTTAGATGCCCAGACTAATAAGTCTGTATTACTAATACATAAATCTGGCTCAATCCCATACACAATGTTCATGCTAACCTCAATGATATTCGGAAAAATTTTCTGAGCTATCCAAGTTGAATTTGATCATAATTTACTATAGTGTTGACCTTTGAGATGTGAAAATTGTGGAACTGACTTAAGGCCTGTGACGGGCAAGATGCCCGTTCCACATTATTTACATCTCATTTAAAAATGCTATATGTAAAAATCTTGAGTATCCTCCTAATATATTAGACCTCTTGCGAAATTAAATCCTTTCTATTAATTGATCCCGATACTTAACTTCATAATTGTAAATACCAGCAATCAGATTAAATCTCATCCCAAAATTGTGTTTTCTGTTCCTAT
>JBEDKD010000218.1:0-9573 GCA_041172365.1 Cyanobacteriota bacterium
AAGGAAGAAGGAAGAAGGAAGAAGGAATTTATCCCCATTCCCCATTACCTATTCCCCATTCCCCATTACCTACTACCTATTACCCATTACCTACTACCCATTACCCAATTAATTCCTATCAGTGGAAATAATATGTAAATCAATGTTTTTGAGAAGACGCATTAACTTTTGACTTAAGGAACCTCTTAATAATAATCTCCAGGGAGATTGTTGACTTTCTCCCATGACAATTTGAGTAATACGATATTCCTGGGCAACATCCGCGATCGCCTTCCCGACATTTTGACTATCGACACGCAAGAATTCACCCCCAAATTCTTGACAAAGTTTCTCGCAAGTTTCTACATGAAAACTCTCTTCTTTTGTTAAAAAACGTTCGGGATCATTGACAAATAATCCATAAAGACGTGCATTCATATAACTCGCGATCCGGGCTCCTCTTCGTAATAATTGAACCGATTTAGGATAAGTTGAAAGACAAACTAAAACTCGTTCGTGAATATTACACACATCAGCATCACTACTGGAACCATTTCCACGCCAAGCTAAAGAATCTTCTTCTATATTGTCAGCAACTTCTCGTAAGGCTAATTCTCGTAACGCGATTAAATGACGACGTTGAAAAAAGTTATTTAGTGCTTGTTGAATTTTTTCGGGGGCATAAATTTTGCCTTCTAATAACCTTTCTTCTAAGGTTTCTGGTGTCACATCAATCACCACCACTTGATCCGCACTGTCTAAAACGCGATCGGGAATTCTTTCTCGTACAACTACCCCAGTAATACGAGCTACTAAATCATTTAAACTTTCTATATGTTGAATATTAACCGTAGAATAAACATCAATTCCTGCGGCTAAAATTAAATCAACATCTTGATAGCGTTTTTCACGCAGAGAGCCCGGAACATTGGTATGGGCTAATTCATCAATTAATGCTAATTGAGGCGATCGCGCAATAATCGCGTCGGTATCCATTTCTGTTAAAATCATATCACCCCGTGGCATTTGTTGACGGGGAATAATTTCTAAACCTTGTGCTTTATCACCCGTCTCTTTACGTCCATGAGTTTCTAATAATCCCACAATAACATCAATTCCTTCTTTTTTTAATTGATGTCCCTCTTCCAACATTCGGAAGGTTTTACCTACTCCGGGTGCCATCCCAATAAAAATTTTATGCTTCCCACGACGACGCGATCGATCATAGGAAGTTTCTGAGGAAAGATTAATATTTTCTGAACTTTGGTTAGAATTAATCATAAATCATAACTCCACATAGCAGAAATGAATGATTATAGGATATCAAAATCAATCAGTATTTGGATACTCTTAATACAGCAATGTGATTAATATCACAGAGAAGCGAGAGGTAAGTCACAGAAAAAGTTAGACAAAATCACTAACCTAGTATTGCATCCATCACTTTGTCTTTCAGCGAATTAGGAGATAATAGTAGTGTCAAGTTCAACAGGAGTGATCATGTTAAAGCCTTCAGAGGTTCGGGGTTCTCTTGCCAAAATTTTTACTTCGGTGAAAGAAACAGGACGTTTAACTTTATCTGATCGTTACGGACTTATGAGCGCGATCTTAGATGAATCAATTGATTTAGAAGAACGTTTATATATTGATCGTTTGTTACAAGCGGTACGTCTAGGTCGCATTTCTATTTTAAATGAATGATTTTTCGCCATTCTTTAGAACACAATTATATCCGCGATCTAAAAGTAATTACTCCCCCATATACTCTTGATTTTTTACTCACAAGCAAAACTGGTTTTACCCGTTTTTTTTTGACCATTTTTTTCACGCTCAGAAACCGGGTTTCGGTTATAAAAATCATGGGAGACATAACCAATTTTCCTGAAAAAAACTCGGTTTCTGAGCCATTTTAATTGAGAGGAATAGATATTTCTGCTCCTATCATAAACTATCCAACGCGAGATTAAGTTTCAAAACATTAACTCCTGGTTCTCCAAATATCCCTAAAAAACGACCATCTGTATATTGAAAAATTAGAGTTTCTATTTGATTTTTGGGAATATTTCTGGCTTTCGTGACTCTCTCAATTTGCGACTTTGCCGCGTCGATAGTAATATGAGGATCAAGACTAGAAGCCGAAGTATAAACTAAATCTGCTGTGGGTTTTATATTCGCCTTAGTGAGATTTTCCACTCTCTCCTGAACCTGTTTTAACAAATCTGGGTTACTGGGTGCTAAGTTACTCCCTCCCGATGTACCTGTTTTCTGTTCCACTTTTTTAGGCTCGCGTTCTTTTTCGGTAAAACTGCTATAATTAGTCGTACTTGGACGACTCCAAAAATACTTATTTGAGGTGAAATTTTGACCAATTAAAGCAGAACCTATTACTTCACCTTGTTGATTTTTTAATAAACTCCCATTGGCTTGATAACTAAAACCAAATTGACCAATAATTAACAATACTAAGGGATAAATTACCGCGGTAATTACCCATAATATTAAAGTCACCCGAACGGCTCTCATTATTTCACGCATCATAAACCAATCCTTTTTTGTCACTACTAAATAATTAATTTGAGAATCTAAAACAACCGGTTTTATCACACTTTTCAAAAAGTTTTAATCCCAAAACCCGGTTTTTTCGCTCTTTTTGACAAATCCTCAACTTAAAATTTTTCCGGTTGAAAAATTACGACAAAAAGATAAAGAGAAAGTCCTATTGTTACCATTCCTAAAAGTCCTAAACACCAAGCGGCTTTCCGTGTAAATTCATCACCTGCGGCGGCATAAACCGCGGGCGCAATAATGAGATTTAAACATAATAGTAGAAATATCTGCATGGGAAGAGGATGACGATGCCAAAGTTTTTTTAGCAACAAAATTCCCTCTTGTATCTTTGGGGGTAAATAATCATCGAAACGGGCTAATTTTTTCATGTTTTTCTGGGGGTATTAATATTTATTGTAGATTGGGTTGAGTGCTCCGATATTTCCGAACTGCAAGGGAATTATCTACTCAAACAAACCTACTACTTTATTGTTGTAATGCCTTGCGAAACTCCATAAGGGCATCATATTGATCCTCCATATTAGCACAGCGAACTAATAAATCAAGATTCAATTCCGGCAATAATTCACTTTTTTCAACGGCTTTATATTCCTCTTCTTGTAATGAATAAATAGCAAGCTTTCCTTTGCGCCAAAACAAAACTTCAGGAACATTAATTCGCTTGTAAATGTCCAGAGTGTTGATTCCTCCACTGGTAACAATAACTTCAAGCACAAGATCAGGAATTTCTTTTTTAGTATGCAAATTAAAAGATTCATCCGGTTCCTTTTGAATCCCTAATTCCTTACTGCCAAGGGTGGGACTTCCACGAGCATAAAAACGTATCCCTTTTTCTTCCAAATAAATCACAATTAATTGACGAATAACACTCTTCGCGTCTTCGTGTTCTGCCGATAAAGGAGCCATAATATCTATGATACCATCAAGATAGACTAATTGCACATTAGAAATGCCATCTAAGGCAAATTCAATGGCTTTAAATTTGTCCCAACTGACTCCATAAAGAGTGAGAGATTTAGGACTATCAATAATCTCTTCTGTCAAAATTTGAGCATTCATAAAACAGGGGTAATGGGTAATAGTATAAGATTACCGAAATTGGGTAGATGGGTTGTCAGAAACCCGGTTTCTCTGAGACAAAGTTTAGATACATTGGTTTTTCTGTGAAAAGAAACCGGGTTTTTGGGATTTAGGATAACCCGATCGCGCTCAAGAAAACATCAATCACCTTAATACTAAGAAAAGGTGCGACGACTCCTCCTAAACCATAAACCAAAATATTGCGCTGTAACAATTGATTAGCACTTAAGGGACGAAATTTAACACCCGTTAGGGCCAAAGGAATTAACGCGGGAATAATCAAAGCATTATAAATTAATGCCGCTAAAACCGCCGATCTCTCACTCGCCAAACCCATAATATTTAACGCGCCTACAGGGGCAAACATCGCGGGAATAATAGCAAAATATTTCGCGATATCATTAGCTAAAGAAAAAGTCGTTAACGCGCCACGAGTAATTAATAATTGTTTCCCAATTGTCACCAAATCAATTAATTTTGTCGGATCAGAATCCAAATCAACCATATTCGCGGCTTCCTTCGCAGCTTGGGTTCCCGAATTCATTGCTAAACCTACATTTGCTTGGGCCAAAGCAGGTGCATCATTCGTGCCATCCCCCGTCATCGCGACTAATTTACCCTTAGCTTGTTCGCTACGAATCACCTCAATTTTATCCTCTGGAGTCGCTTCGGCAATAAAATCATCAACCCCTGCTTCATTAGCAATAACTGACGCGGTAATACGGTTATCACCTGTTAACATAACCGTGCGAACTCCCATTCTTCTTAATTGATCAAACCGCTCTTTTATCCCCGGTTTAATAATATCTTTGAGATAAATTACCCCGTAAATATCACTACCTTGACATACCGCTAAGGGTGTTCCTCCTAAATGAGAAACTCGTTGATAAGCTTCATCAAGTTCAGGATTAATATTACCACCCCGCGATCGGACAAAGCCCTTAACCGCGTCCACAGCACCCTTTCTCACTTCGATTCCATCGGGCAAATTTGTACCACTCATACGAGTTTTTGCCGAAAAATCAATGCCTTCACAATCCGACTTATTAAAATCTATTTTAACCTCCAATTTTTCCGCTAAACGCACAATAGATTTCCCTTCTGGAGTTTCATCCAAAAGACTCGCGAGCAAAGATATTTTTGCCATATCTTCCAAGGAATGATTATTCACCGGAATAAACTCCTCTGCCAAACGATTTCCCAGAGTAATAGTCCCCGTTTTATCCAATACTAAAGTATTAACATCCCCACAAGCTTCTACAGCGCGTCCTGATGTGGCAACGACATTAAATTGGGCGACTCGATCCATTCCCGCGATACCGATCGCGCTCAATAAACCGCCAATAGTAGTAGGAATTAAGGCAACTAATAACGCGATTAATGTCACTACTCCCACGGGATTTTTCACATAATTACCCAAAGGAGGAAGCGTCGCGACAACAATCAAAAAGACTTGAGTTAACACAGCTAATAAAACCGTTAAAGCAATCTCATTAGGTGTTTTTGTACGTTGAGCACCTTCGACTAAAGCAATCATCCGATCTAAAAAACCCTTACCCGGATCAGCACTTACTCTTAATGTTAATTCATCCGAAATAATGCGAGTTCCACCTGTTACTGAACTGGCCATATCTGAGCCCGGTTCCTTCAAAACAGGTGCGGATTCTCCTGTAATAGCAGACTCATCAACTGACGCGACTCCGGCCACAACTTCCCCATCAGCCGGAATCATATCACCCGCGAAAACTTTAATTAAATCACCCCGTCTTAAAGAAGTCGAAGGTACGTCTTGAAGGGAGCCATCAGGTAATAATTTTTTCGCGGTTGTTTCTGTTTTGGTAGAGCGTAACGCGTCTGCTTGTGCTTTTCCCCTTCCTTCCGCGACGGCTTCGGCAAAATTAGCAAAAAGGACGGTAAAAAATAAAATTAGTGTTACTAACCCATTAAATAATTGTTGATTTTTCCCAGGTATGGGGCCAAAGAGAGTCGGATCAAGGGTTAAAAGGGCAGTAATAATTGTTCCTACCCATACTAAAAACATGACAGGATTTTTGATGGTTACTCGTGGATCGAGTTTCACAAAAGCTTCTTTAAAGGCTCTTTGATAAAGTCCTTTAGTATTAGCTTTGGGAGTATGCCGTCGTTGAGAGCGTGGTCCTCCACTCACACGGCGAAATATCTTTTTAACTGTCTTTTCTGTACTCATATTTTTGAGAAGAAGGAAGAAGGAAGAGGGAAGAAGGAAGAGGGAAGAAGGAAGAGGGAAAAACCCGGTTTCTCGGAGGGAGAAACTGGGTTTTTCTTTTAAGTCTGAATGAATTGGCACGCGATCGGTTTCTTTCTCCCCCTTTGAAAAAGTATTGTTTCCGTGTGTTTCTTTGTGTGGGGTTTCTCTTCATTTAACCCAACCTACTAGCTGAAGTAATTGACACGCGATCGACTTCTTTCTCCTCAATTTAAAAAGTCTTGTTAAAGTCTTTTTTTCTGTTGGGTTTCTCTTCGTTTAACCCAACCTACTAAAGCACTCAATACCAAAATTGAAAAAGTCTTGTTAAAGTCTTTTTTTCTGTTGGGTTTCTCTTCGTTTAACCCAACCTACTAAAGCACTCAATACCAATCAAGTCGGGAAAGTTGAGGAAATCCTGCCAGTAATCCTGGCCAAATTCCTGCACTCCTTCAGGAGAGACTGTGGGTTGATGCCAGTGAATCTCTTGAAAGCCAACTTCTCGGAATGCCCATTCATAGGTGCTTTTGCTGAGGTAATAATTCTCGAAGGTGAATTGCTCACCATCTACACCGCTTGTCACACTTATGGTTATGGGCGTGCCTTCTTGAAGGGGTTCTAAAACGCTTTGGAATATTCCATATTTTTCTATTTTGGAATAGAATTGTGGCAGAAGTTCCAGATTATTATTGATACTGACAAAGCGCCCCCCTGGTTTCAGATTCGCGACGATAGTTTGACACATTTTGTGCAGTTGTTCTTGGGTTTTGGCATAATTGAGACAATAGGAGGCAACCACTAGATCGAAGCTGTCTATTTTCCCCATTTCCTGCACGTCACAGATAATGTATTCTATTCCCCGCGGTTCGATCGCGTCTTCTTTTCTGGCAAGTTCGATCATTTTTGGGGAAAGATCAACACCCACCACGCGTGCCGCACCCTTCTCTCTAATTCGTCGGGAATAGAAGCCTTCTCCGCAGGCCAAATCGAGAACAGATTTTCCCGATAAATCCCCCATTAGATTAAAGTATGTATAGGCCTCTATATATTCGCGAAAGGGAAGTTCTTTGCTTTTTTTATATTTCTCGGCTATGCTGTCATAGTGGGCTGCCATTTTGTCCTCCGGGGGCAAATTTTTAATGAGTTGCCTAAATTTGGATAAGCTTACATTTCATAAAGGGGTTGTTATTCACTTTCCCAAATATGAATGTCATCCTGGTCTAAACTCACGGCTGTTATTATACCTCACTCGATGGAAAACCGCGATCATCGGAGTCTGATAGTTACCCGACAGTGATAATATAACTCAGAAATACACCAAAAATGTTATCCTTAATCATAGTTATATTTACTCACCACCCAAATCGGTATGACTGCTGTTGATTTACCCAAACACAAAAAAGCAAAAGCCCTAAAACCTAATAGTCGCCGTCCGGCAAAAGAACTCTGTAGCGAGTGTGGCCTTTGCGATACATATTATATCCATTATGTCAAGGATGCTTGTGCTTTTTTAACTCAACATATCGCGGAATTAGAAGCAACAATTCACGGCAAAAGTCGCGATCTTGATAATTCTGATGATATCTATTTTGGTGTTCATCAAAAAATGATTGCTGCCCGCAAGAAAGAACCCATCGAAGGCGCTCAATGGACTGGCATTGTCAGTACGATCGCGATCGAAATGTTAAATCGTGGGATGGTAGAAGGGGTTGTGTGTGTTCAAAACACCAAAGAAGATCGTTTTCAACCTAAACCCGTTATTGCCAGAACTCCAGAGGAAATTTTAGCAGCTAGAGTGAATAAACCCACCCTTTCTCCTAATCTTTCTATCTTAGAAGAAATTGAACAATCTGGGATGAAACGTCTTTTAGTCATTGGTGTGGGTTGTCAAATTCAAGCCCTACGCACGGTGGAAAAACAATTGGGATTAGAAAAACTCTATGTTTTAGGAACTCCCTGTGTCGATAATGTCACGCGTGCGGGTTTACAAAAGTTTTTAGACACGACGAGTAAATCCCCTGAAACGGTGGTTTATTATGAATTTATGCAGGATTTTTACGTTCATTTTAAACATGAAGATGGCAGTATCGAAAAAGTGCCTTTTTTTGGTTTAAATACTAAGGAACTTAAGAACATTTTCGCCCCTTCTTGTCTCAGTTGTTTTGATTATGTCAATTCTTTAGCGGATCTGGTTGTGGGTTATATGGGTGCGCCTTTTGGTTGGCAATGGTTAGTCGTTCGTAATGATACAGGTCAAGAAATGTTAGACTTAGTAATGGATCAGTTAAATACTCAACCTGTGACATCGAAAGGCGATCGCGTTCAAGCGGTACAACAAAGTATTCCTGCCTATGATAAGGGGGTGACATTGCCAATGTGGGCCGCTAAATTAATGGGCGTTTTTATTGAGAAAATCGGACCAAAAGGGTTAGAATATGCCCGTTTTTCCATTGATTCTCATTTTACTCGTAATTATCTTTATGTGAAACGCAATCACCCGGAAAAATTAGAGGCTCACGTTCCCGAATTTGCCAAACGTATTGTCAGTCAATATAAATTACCCGAATAGTTTATCTAGTAACTCAAGTTGCGAGTTATGGTAAAAAATCGGTTTCTGGCGGTAATTTGCTCCTTATTAACGCGACTCCCAAATTAAAGAAACGCGAGCATCCTTAATGGGATGCTCCGGGGTGTTGCATCACTTTTGTGCAGTGGTATCATTACCAAATTTGCTCTAAATTTAAGACAAATCCTGGGAGTACATCTTCACCTGAGAGAGTAGTTGGGGATTCCAGAATTTCGACATCTTGATGAGGGCGATAAATTTCTACTCGTTGCTTTTTCCTATCTATTAACCACCCTAATCTCGTACCGTTATCTATATATTCTTTCATTTTTGTCCGCAGTTTTTCTAGGGAATCACTAGGAGAGCGCAATTCGATGACAAAATCGGGACACAGGGGAGCAAATTTCTCTTTTTGTGCTGGGGTTAAAGCATTCCACTTTTCGATACTAACCCATGAGGCATCGGGGGAACGCTCTGCACCATTGGGGAGTTTGAAACCGCCAGAGGAGTCAAAGGCTTTACCGAGATTATTCTCGCGACTCCAACCTTGGAGTTGATACGCGATGTCAATGTTGCGGTTGCTAGTGTCGCTCCCTGTTGGTGGCATAATTATCAATTCTCCATTGGCAGTGCGTTCAAATTGTAAATCACGGTTTTTTTGACAGAGTTGGAAAAATTGCTCCTCTGTTAATTCGATGTTTAATTCGAGGGGATTTTGTAAGGTGATGGTTTGAGCGTCCATAGTCGGAGCTTGGTGTAAAAATTGGTTGTTTCTATAGTTTAACATATCTAGGACTTAGGCAAATCAACCCGCTTTCTGTGATAAATCTTGGGTTTTTCATTGAAGGCTCTAGGAAGAAACCCGGTTTCTAGTCCCTCATTTTTTCGGGTAGCCAAGGAAGGCGCGATCGTTAACCCATTGCTATCGCAATAATGAGCGCGATCGACAGTCAAATAAAAATCCACGAATCATTAGAACTGTGAGCCTAGATTGATTGTGACAACGTAAACTATAATAATGATGGGCAGAGCCAGAAATTGCACAGCGAATGGAGGCAAGTGGCCGCGATCGACAACATCAGAAATTAATGCAGTTATGCTATCAAACTTATGCTGACTATCTGGAGGAAATACCATGAGTCAAAATTCTCAGCCA
>JBEDKD010000219.1:0-8654 GCA_041172365.1 Cyanobacteriota bacterium
GGTGATTGGGGATTGCTGAATGGGGATTGGGGAAGGGAATAAATAATCAACGCATCATCCGCCAACCCCCAAAACCGCGTGGGGAGAATCTAACGGAGGAGAGATTGTTTACTGTTAATTATTCCCTAAGCTAAGACGCATTTAAACCACTTATGTAAGATAAGCATCCTGTCTCGCACAGGCTAATGCCTGTGTTACTAATAGCAATTCTAAATGCGTAACAGCTTATCTCCCTATCTCCCTAGTCACCAATCCCCAATCACCTATTCACCGATAGATGAAAAATAAGCTTCTTGGAAAATATCGCCGTAAGCTTGTGTCATTTCCTCAAAAGTATTTAGAGAAGCTAAGACATATTTAGCATTTTCACTAAACTTGTGTCGATCGCGCTCTTTTTCCACTAAATGATGAATCGCGCCAGCTAATTCTTGAGCATCATCAGGAGTATAAAATAAACCATTAATCCCCGCGCGAACTTGTTCACGAATCCCAAAAACCGGAGTGGTAATAATCGGTAAATCATAAGCCATCGCCTCTAAAATCACTCTAGGGAAACTTTCCACGCGTGAGGTACAAACGAAAATATCCGAAGCACGATAATATTTCGAGGTTTCCGGTGTTTCTGGGACAATTGTTATCTTTTCTTGCAATTCCTCTGGTAATTCCTTCACCATCATGGCTAATTGATTACTATAAAGACTAGGGCTATCACCAACAATAAAACACCGCGATCGATTCTGGGTTTTCTTCGGTAACAAAGACAAAGCCTTCACTAAATCCTTTTGCCCCTTTCTTTCACAAACAGTCCCTAATACTAATAAAACCAATTCATCCGGTTTCACCCCTAACATTTTACGGGCTTCATCACGACTTAAAGACTTATCCAAACGACTTAAATCTAAACCATTATGAATCACCGTAAAATTGCGATGACTATGTAAAGATAAAAAACGATCGCGAGTAGCATCCGCGACAAAAATCACCCGATAGGGAAAACGGAAACACTCTAAAGCACGGGCAGCAATTTCTGGACCAAACCGATTAAAATAAGTTTGCCAAGGTTGACTTTCATGGACATTCCAAACCGAAGGAATGTTTAACAAATGTGCCACATCTACCATGAAAAAGTTTTCCAAAGTATTAATATACATCACATCAATATTTAAAGCTTTAATCTCCTGAGCAAACGCCTGTAATACCCCATCATAAACACTTCTTTGATAAATATGTTCCAGGGGATGATCGCGAATAATCACCTCAATTCCTAATGCTTCATAAGCTTGACGTAAAGGACCATCTGTAA
Source organism: Cyanobacteriota bacterium (assembly GCA_041172365.1). Taxonomy (GTDB): domain Bacteria; phylum Cyanobacteriota; class Cyanobacteriia; order Cyanobacteriales; family Microcoleaceae; genus JBEDKD01. The sequence continues at coordinate 1,304 of JBEDKD010000219.1, forward strand.
TACAGAAAATTACCGGAGTAATCATACCTTTCTGCGCTAAATCGATCGCGATTTCATATTGATGTAAAGGAGCCCCCGTATAATCCAAAGAATTACTACACATTAAAACCCGGTTTTTTCTTAATCCTTGGGGAGTGACATCATAACGACGAGGTTGGATTTCAAAATACTCATTTGCTAAAGACAAATGGGGACTATAAAAACGATCAATTGTCCCCGCGTATTTACGTCGATAAGCCGCGACTTCCTTGGGATTATCATTAAACCCTCGCGAAGTTCCTTCTTTATGAATTAACTCCGCATCTGGACAATAAATTGATAAAAATCCACTCTCTAATAAACGGAAACCATAATCAACATCATTGTAAGCAACGGCAAAATTTTCTTCATCAAATCCCCCTAATTCTAGGAATAATTGACGAGGGGTTAATAAACAAGCCGCGGTAACTGCTGAGTAATTACGAGGGAGGTACGCGTGGGATAAATAACCGCGATTTTCACGGGGAATTAACTTAAACGCGTGCCCAGCTAAACCATGATGATAACCATGAATTATCCCCGCGTGTTGCACTCGTTCATCGGGATATAATAATCGCGCTCCTACCGCACCTACGCCCTCTATTTGGGCATAACCTACCATCTGACTTAACCAATGAGGATTAATCACTTCTGTATCATTATTTAAGAAGAGAATATAATCACTTTTTACCTGTTCCACGGCACGGTTATTAATCGCGGCAAAACTAAATTTTCCTTCCTGATTTTTGATGTGTAATACTTGATGGGGAATCTTTTGAAAATAGTCTAGGATTTCCGGCTCATCACTTTCATTATCAATAATCACGATTTGATAATTTTTATAGGTGGTTTTTGCCAGGGAGTCGATACATTCTTTGAGAAGTGATAACTTATTTTTGGTGGGAATAATAATTGTTACGGAGGGACCTTGATCGGGGAATTTTATGGCAAAAATGCCTAAATTTTCTTTTACTGCCCAGTCTGGTTGCTCAACTTTCCCCTTGATGCCACGACGCTCTAACGCGTCTTGAATTGCTCTTTCTCCTGCCAAAAAACTCGCGGGTTTTGCCGCACCGGAAACCGCGGTAGAACCGGGCGCGGTTCGCCAATGATATAAGATTAAAGGTAAATGGGCAACCTGACGCGAAATTTCTGTGGCTCTTAAGGCAAAATCATAATCTTGGGCTCCTTCAAAACCGATTCTTTTCCCTCCTAATTGTTGGAAAATCTCACGTCTGACGACGCATAAATGACCGAGATACATATAGGAAAGGAGTAGTTGAGGGGACCAGTCTGGCTTAAATTGGGGGGCAAATCTATGGCCTTTTGTGTCGATTTTATCGTCATCGGAATAGAGAAAATCGGTTTCGGGATGGGTGGCTAAATATAAACCGACTTCTCCTAACGCGTTGGGGGTGAGCTCGTCATCGTGATCTAATAATAGGAGAAAATCTCCGGTTGCTAATTCTGCTGCGCTGTTGGTTGCCGCGCTAATGTTACCGTTTTTCTCGCGAAAGGTAATCCGAACGTGATCGTCTTTTGCTGCCCATTTTTTCAGGGTTTCTCGTACTTTGGGATCGGTACTACAATCGTCCGCGATACATAATTCCCAGTGCTCGTAGACTTGATTGACGACACTCGCGATCGCGTGTTCTAAAAATTCTATTTCTGTATTGTAAACGGGCATAATTACAGAAATTTTCGGTAAATTTTTGGTACTGTTTAAACGGGTAATGAGGGCATTACGAGCGCGATCGTTCCATTGATTCACTAATAACCAAGCATTATATGGATCAATCGGTTCAGGGACAATAAAACCCGCGGGGGGTTGTAATTCTCCCCCGAAACTTAACTGTTTTTGGTGTGTATAAATTTCTTGGGTGCGACGGAGAATAGTCGGAATTTCCCAAGGCATAGGAATAATACGGCCGAGACGTTGTTTGCGTTCGGCTGCCCGTTTTTTTACCGCGGCGAAAAAACGGGATAATTCCTGAGTTTTATCTCCTAATTGTTCTTTAATTCCATAGGGAGTTACTAACAATAATTTCGGAGAATAATAAGTTAATTTTTCTCCTGTTATTAATTCAGCCCGGAGAGAGACGGGCCAAGTTCCCATCGGAACATTAACTAATGCTTCAAAACCACTTTGATCACTTCCTACCCAATGGGGGAAGACATCACCCACATCTTTACGACGTAACCCATAGGCGCAATCGATCGCGATATTACCGCAATGCAATGTTAATTTATTAATTTTATATTCAGGATGACAACACCAACCCGCGAATAAAATTTCTCCTTCCCGTTGTTCCCAATTTACCGGGGCATCAAAGGCACCGGAAATGGTGGAAATAATGACGGTATAAGAGGCAAAACGATGCAATTTATGATAGATATCTTTGGCTTCTAAATGTATTTGATGGTATCCCGATGAAAGTTTAAATTCCAGAGTAAAACCGCATTTTTTCGCGTCGGAATGATAAGGGAAAGATTGGGCAACATCTTCTCTAACTATGCCGTAATCTCCTGTGAAAATATCATTTCCCACCCTGGCCTGAATATGGGTGAATCTCATTTGGTTATGAAAACACCAACCTACAATTTGTAAATTTTCGCTTAAGTTTTCCCAACTTTTGGGATGATCTACTGACCAAAATAAACGAGGTTTGAGGTTTTTGACACCGTGTTTTACTCCCGCCCATTTTTCTCGTAATTTCCAGAATTTTGAGGAACGCATCGCGATAATTTCGCCCATCGCGTGTTCTTTTTGGAGCCGGACTCTTTCTAATTCTCCCTGGGTGCTACCCAAAATATTTTCTAATTGAAATATTTTGGTCATGGCTTGTGATAATGTTGATGCGGAAGCCTCTAATCTTAATTCAGAAGCATCCAGTAATCTTTCCGTTGTTCCTAATTTTTCCTCCAGACTAAATAACTTAGTCATCGCGGCTTCGAGTTGGTTTTCTGTACTCTCCAGTTTGAATTCAGTTTCACCTAGACGTTTTTCGGTTTCGACTAATTTGGCAAAGGATTCTTTATATTGTTTTTGGAGATACCATAAACCTTGATGTACGCGGGTTTCTGTACCGATTATTTTGGTGAGCGCGTCGCTATATTTTGTCTGGGTAAACTTCAGAGTTTTCTCGGTTTCATCTAAAACTTTTTCTAACTTTAATATTTTGTCGATCGCTTCTTGACTTTTTGCTTCTGCTCCTTCATATTTTAACTGGCTCTGGCCTAAACGAGTTTCTGTATCAATTAGTTTCGCGATCGCTTCTTGAAGTTTAACATCGGTTCCGTCTAATTGAAGTTGAGTCTCCCCTAGTTGTGATTCTAAGGTGATAACTTTCTCTTTGGCTTCTTCAAATTGCTGTTGCCATTCTTTCAGTTCTACTTTTAAGATTTTACGCTCTTTGTCCAGTTTCCGAATTTCTAACCAATCTTGAAATGCCCAAACTGATGAAGTCGGATACAAAATATTTTCCGATTCCGGCGCGATCGCTCTTCTACTTAAACTTTCCGCAATGACTTCTAATGTTAGATACAGTTCGATCGCTTCCGCAAAATATTGAACAATAAGACTAGGCCTATGAGTATTTAAAATATCATTGACTAAAAGAGATTTATCAAAGTTATCCCGGGGTGGAGTTCCTAAGTTAACGTTGAATTTTTCGTTAATTTGTGACACAAAATATTCCGATTGATTCCCCACATTATAGACATTAGCTAATAAACATTTTTCGGGCTTCTTTTCATAAAATTCTAGCACTTTATGATTATAATGAATCCACATTTTTACCGCGATTTCTGGGTGTTCTAATAATGTGTCATCGGTGGCACGACGATATAAAGAATCCACCACTTCCCAGGGCGAACGATAAATAAAAATATACTTCGCGTCGGGCAATAATTGATCCCAGAAATTTAAAAATAAAGTAGTACGCGGATCTTTCCATCCCCAAATCGGACTTTTTTGCTGTGCAATTAATTTGTGGGCTTGTTCCTGATATTCATCGGGTACGGGAACTTCTCTTTGGAAAGTACATCCTAAATTATCTATTCCTTGAAATTGAAATACTGATTTATGAAATTCGACAAAATCTGCATTTTCAAAATGACCTTTGATATTGCCATATTCTGCTCCCACTAACCGCTTGCCAATATCTACACCTGTTTTTTGTAGTAATGACGCGGTTAAAGATGTCCCTGAACGGTGCATCCCTGTAATCACAATCACGGATTGATTTTCTGAGTTTTTCATGGTTTTTTCTCGCCTCAAAGTCTTCTCTATTTTTCTGCCCTCTAGTCTTGAATCAATATTTTATGATTCTTTTTCTAAAATATCTTGATCAATTAATCCTACGGTTTTCTTGGCTTTAAACCAAGCATTTCTCATTTGCCAAAATTTACTTTTTTCGATTTCTTCTAACTTAGATGTGGCTTGCTCTAATTCTTTTTCTGTTGCCGTCAATTCTTTTTCTAATTGTTTTTTTTCTTGACGACTCTGAACTAACTCCCCTTGGGTTTCTTCTAACTTGGTTTGCAAAGATAAGAGGTGATTTTGATTTTTTTCTAATTGTGTTTGTGCCATTGCTAAAATTTTCTGAGTTTGCTCTAATTCGCTTTGGGTTGAGCCTAACTCGGTTTCTAATTGTTTTAGTTTAGCTTGGGTTTCCAGAAACCATTCGGCTTCGCGATCGTTTTGTAACATAGATTTGACGGTGCAGACTTCTAAAATTGTTTCTAGGTTATCATGGTTAATGACTTTAATCAAAACTACATTCTCTAGGGATGTAATGTCTAAGTCTATATCGCAGGACCAACCCGAATGTAGTAAGGCTTCATTTTTATAATAACCCGCGACATCTACGCGATCGTGTTCCGGGTGCGTTTTTTTGACGATTTTGCCATTAATTATTATTTCAATTTCTTTGATTTTACCGCCTTCATTAAAATCAGCACCCCATCCCCCTAGATGGAGTTTTCCTTCTGGGGTTAATTCGACGGAATCGACAAAACCTTCGGGATGATGACTAAAGTGTAAGTCGGCAAAGTCTTTGACTTTTTCATTGGTGACTATATATAAATCTTGAAAACGGGAAACGCCTTCTTTGATGCGATGCACCAATGCTTTACCGCCGCTAATTTTAGTTAATACTTTTCTGACATATTCTTCTGTGACATAAGTCGTGCCGTATTCTTCTTTATCTAAGGCATAACTTTCACTTTCTGCGATAAAAAATATCCCTTTCTTGCGATCCATTTTTACATGGGATGGTAACAGGGCTTCATCATGGACACTAAACATGAATATCCCCCCCGGAGTTAATAATTCATAGAGGTTTTCTAGCCATTTACTAAAGGTTCTCTCTGGGAGATGACTAAATAAAGATATTGACAAAATACAGTCAAATTTTCGCTCTACTGCAAATTCTTCGGGTTTCGTTTTGGAGAGAATACCATTGACTTCTAAATATTCACTTTGAAATTTAACGGCATTGGCTTGAATGTCTGAAATCCATATTTTTTCTGGGGGAATTTCCTCTATTAAAAATCGAATAAAACGACCACATCCACTGGCAAAATCGAGAAATGATGATACTTTCTCAAATTCTCCAAATCGCCATTTTACGATTTGTCTAACCGCGTCTAACACATGACGACCTAGAGAATAATAATCGATCAAGGCTCGATCGCGATCGCCTTGAAAATTGGTGAGGTTAAACAAAAACATTTCATCATCTGACAAAATTTCCGATTTAAACGTTTGGGGAAACTTGGCCTGATCTGATATCAATGCTTGAACTACCGGATTTTTCTCTAGTTGTGGAACTGTGGTCATCATAATTACAAATTATTGAGCACTAAGGCCAAGTTTTAGACGCGATCGATTAAGGGTTCTTTATGAATCACATCTTTCTGCACATTTAAGCATGGTTCAACCAATAAGTCAACCACCGCGGTCCCAAAAGACTCAGGACAGGGTTGCACTCTAAACATCGCGACATCTATGCAACGAGCTAGATAAGTTAATTCTTGATCTACTAATCCTGTGACACCTGCATTGAGAAAATATACACCCTGATTGAGCATACATTTAAACTTAAACTGCACATTAACTGTAGAGCCGGCTTCAATATATTTAATATCTTGCCAAACTGAATGAAATGATGTTCCGGCTAATTCAAAACCGCTAATCGTTTTAATTAACATTCCAAATCTGACTTTTTCAGTGGAACGAGAAAAATAGACGGAATAAGTATAAATATACTCTTTTCTTCCTACTAAATGATTGACGATTTGACCTGTAGGTGTTGTAATTCTCGGATCGATTATTTTCGCGCCCCTAGATGGATATATAATCGTGTTTGAGGGTGTCATTTCTGGATCGTAAATTTCATCTAGTTCTATTTTTAGTCGGCGCTGTGCTAGGGATTCCGGTTCGTCATCTTCTTGTTTTAATTCATGTTTTCCGTCTAATTCATTAGCTTTATTATTACTTTCCTTTATCGGTTCTTCAACGGTTTGCAAATCTCTGATTTCTTGTCTAATTCCTTCAACTTTATCGGGAGAAGCATAGATCAATTTTTGATATTTAGAAACGACATATTTGGGTTGATGAGACATTAATAATTCGCCATGATCTAAGAGGATCGCGGTGTCACAGAGTTGCACAACGGAGGATGCCGCGTGGGAGACAAATAAAATGGTTCCGCCTTTTTCTTGAATGGTTTGAATGCGAGCAAAACATTTGCGTTGGAAGGCTTCATCGCCAACGGAAAGGGCTTCATCTACTACTAATACATCGGGGTCAACGCTAGTGGCGACGGCAAAACCTAGTCGGACAAACATCCCACTTGAATAGGTTTTTACGGGTTGCTCCATAAAGTCACCAATATCGGCAAAACTGGCTATATCATCAAATCTTTGGGCGATTTCTTCGGTTTTTAAGCCGAGTAATTGACCATTAAAAAAGACGTTTTGCCGTCCGGTAAATTCGGGGTTAAAGCCGCTTCCGAGTTCTAATAATGCTGATATTCTTCCTTTTACTTCGACTTCTCCATTTGTGGGTGTGAGGGTTCCGACGATGATTTGTAAAAGGGTACTTTTGCCGGAACCGTTACGGCCGACTATTCCTAATGTATGTCCTTTGGTAAGTTCTAAGTTAATATCTCTTAATGCCCAAAATTCTGCCGCGAGATTTTTGCCGGGGAGGATGATTTCTTTTAAGCGATCGCCAGGATGGTGATATCGCTTAAAGCATTTTGAGACATTTTTCAGTTTGATAATTGTTTCTTCACTCATTGGGGATGGGTAATGGGTAATGGGTAAT
>JBEDKD010000220.1:0-5283 GCA_041172365.1 Cyanobacteriota bacterium
ACTGCCAAGGCTATTAGGACAGATTTTGTAGGGGCGGGTTCACCCTTATCTTTGAGCCCCAAAGACAAATTATAAAAACCCGCCCCCACCCCACGACTTAACTACCCGGGCGGTTGCTATATTAGGAGATAAGTGAAAAACCCATTATCCATGAGCCATTACCCATTACCAGATCACCTAATTTTCCCCAAACTTGATCGCGTCAAGAAAAGTGAGAATATGCTGTTTAATGTTAGCAACTTCTGTAACTAAAGGCCCTGGTTTTTCCCCATCCCAAAACATTCTTTGACTACTAATAACATAGAGAAAACCATCATCAATAAAAGATAATAAACCACGATAAGCATCTAAACGAGTCTCCGATTTATCCTTTTCTTGTTTAATAATAGTCGCGCCTTTGGGCATATCAACAACCACAAAATAAGAACCCGCCATCACATTTTCTAAATACCCTTCATGTAAAACTTGAGAACCGGAAAAATAGGATAAAATACCTTCAGAAACATAATTATCTAAAAAACCTTGGAGAAAAGTACGATCGCCGACGGCTTCCATTTGATCATCCATTCCCGCGGTAAAAGGGACATAATCAATTCTTAACAATGTGCCAAAATCATCAACAAATTTGACGCAAGCATCATCTTCTTCAACTTTACCACCTTTGAGCGGATCAACGGGAATCGGGACACTAAAATTGCCCTCTGGAGATTCATACCAAAGTCTATTCCCTTCCTCTTCATCGCGGAGAAATTCCGAGAGTACCGCATCAATAATCGCGGAGCTTTCTTCTTCAGAAAGTTCCAATGCTTTCTGTAATTCTTTCAGGACTTTTCTATTAAGTGTGGATAATTTACCGGATTCTAACAGAATAATGATCGCGGCGGCAAAAGCATCAGTAATCAATTCATCGGGGATAATATCATAGGCCGCATTAAACAACGCGCCCACACCATCTTCCTCGGAGATCGTAATAATTTTATCAAAAATATCTGATAACTGTTCCTCAGAATATAGTGCAAAAATTTCTAATTCCCAAAGAGTTTCTACTAAATTTTCTTCTTCTACATCCCCATTATGGGCAGCAAAAGAAGTCAGATACGCGATCGCGGCGACAGCTTCTTCCCCCGTCAAAATTTCATCAGTCATGTCATCCGAATCAAATATATTATCAAACTTGCCGATCATATTGTTCCTACCACTATCTAGCTATTCATAACAAATTTAGATTTTATAATACCATTAATGGATCAAATATCATCTCTTTACCGAAAAGATAGGGTGGAAATTGCCTTCCCCAGGCTCCACCCTACGAGCAAACTATTTCGAGGGGGGTAAAGATAATGGTACAGAAGAGGGGGGGGAATATCCCATTGATGTATTCATTGATGTTTCCTGGGACATCAAAAACTCCCGTAACAGCCGTGTGATCGCCCGTTGTGCTAATCGAGACGCGACTTGTTGCCCCATTTGTTGTAATTGAGGTTTCATTATTAATTCGGGAATCATGTCTAATACTTTCATGGAATCAAAACCTTTTGTTTGTTGGAGAATACCCCAGATCCGTTGTATATTATCTAAAGTTTTTTGCTCTGAAGGATTGACGCTCCCCGGATTCCTTGTCACACCAAACCATTCTCCCACAACAGCGCGAGCATTCGCCCAAGCATTACGCGAAAGGATATCGAGACTTTTTACCAATTCATCTACGATATAATCTCGAATATAATCCCCTCTTTGAGAAAATAAATATTCCAGGGCTTGATTCAAAACTTTACTGACATCATAATCATCACTATTGCGGGCATTATTGAGTAAATTCTCCAAACGATTCCAACGGAAAGAGCCATCTTTAAATAATAAATCACGCAAAGACGATCGTAATTCAGGAGCCGGATCGCTTAATAACCTTTTTGCCACATAGGGATAAGCTTTACTTAACACCTTAAATTCAGGATCGACATTAATAGCAATGCCTTCCAAAGTGACAAGAGAGCGAATAATTAACGCGTAATAAGCAGGCACTCGGAAAGGATACTCATACATCACCTCCGATAACTCATCTGTAATACTCTTAAAATTGAGTTCGGCAACACTCGCGCCTAAAGCATTATTAAAAACATTAGCCAAAGCCGGAATGATTGGCGTTAAATCGGTATCAGGGGTTAAAAACTCCAATTTCACATAATCTTTAGCCAACCCCTCAAAATCACGATTAACTAAATGTACAACCGCCTCTAAAAGCCCATAACGCTGATAAGGTTTTACCTCACTCATCATGCCAAAATCGAGATAAGCCAACTTCCCATCCGGTGTCGCTAATAAATTCCCAGGATGAGGATCAGCATGAAAGAAACCATGCTCTAATAACTGTCGTAAAGAACATTGCACCCCGATTTCCACCAAATGAGGGGCATCAATTCCACGTTCTTGAATTTCATCAAAATTGGTTAATTTAGTTCCCGTTATCCATTCCATTGTTAAGACACGACGATTGGTATATTCCCAATATATTTTGGGGATATAAATATCAGGAAGATACCCATAAAGCTCTCGAAATTTTTCGGCATTATGTCCTTCTTTGGTATAGTCCATTTCCTCATAAATCCGTGTGCCAAATTCATCCATGATGCCCACTAAATCACTACGGATTCTTTTCCATTTCTTTTTGGCAAACATGGCCAAATTTCGCAGGATATAAATATCTAAAGCAATGCTTTCGGCTAACCCCGGACGTTGTACTTTAACGGCTACGATTTCCCCATTTTTTAAAGTTCCTTTATAAACCTGTCCGAGGGATGCCGCGGCAATGGGATTAGGGCTTAATTCAGCATAAAGATTCGCGGGAATATCTCCTAATTCTTCTTCAATAAATTGATAGGCAAGTTCATTGGGAAAAGGAGGTAATTGATCTTGTAATTTGGTTAATTCTTCTAAATACGCGGGGGGTACTAAATCGGGGCGTGTGGATAGGGCTTGTCCGACTTTAATAAAAGCGGGACCTAATTTACTGAGAATTACTCGGAGACGTTGAGCTCGTTTTGCTTCATTTTTCGCGACTTGTTTGGTTTTTTTATCCCACCATAAAATTAAGCTAAAGGAGAGAAATACTCCCACAACGCTTAATAAGCGTGTCCAGACTTGTAAGACACGGGTACTGTAATAAGCCCGTATCGCGTCTGGATCATAGCGAATAGCCTCCGGGTGTGACTCAAGGAATACCTTTTGAGGGGGAGAGAAGTCCTCAATTTGAACCGTTTGCAGATCCTCCTCGACTGTCTGCGACGCGATCGCGTTTAAGTCAAAGGATTCTTCTGGCAGATATTCGGCTTCAACGTCGATAGGGTTGGGCGATACTGTCTTAGCAGTCATAGTCATAGAGAAACTAATCCGGGCACATTGTTAAATATTGTAACAATCTCTTCATCTTATCGGTGATGGGTGATTGGGGAATTGGTAATTGGTAATTGGTGATTGGGGATGGGGAATTGGTGATTGGGGATTGGTAATTGGGGATTGGTAAGTCTCGCTCTGATATCAAGTCCGGTAAATAATGATTAAATAATTAGGAGGGGCGGGTTTACGGGATCTCTTGCTTCTCGTTGAGATATTGGCGAACCCGCCCCTACGGTTATTAGGTCCCTTTAAGGCAACTGGGGACTGGGGATTGGGGCTTCCTTCTTCCTTCTTCCTTCTTCCTTCTTCCCTCTTCCCTATTCTTTATTCATCACACAAGAGAGTATCACGAGTATTATTTCCAGTTATGGGATTAGTGCCTTTGGCTAGTTTACACAATATCTTTTTCGTATCATCACGCATAAAGACATCAGTAAAATCAGCCCCATCAATAATTGCACCATCAAACTTAGTATTATAAGCAAAGGACCCTTGTAAAAGGGCATTTGTTAAATTAGCCCGCCTCAGGCGAGCCGTATCTAAAGTAGAATTTTGGAGATTAGCCCCTGTCAAATTAGCTTTTTGGAGATTAGTCCCAAAAAAACTAATCCCTTGGAGATTCGCATTACTAAAATTACTATCACGGAGATTTGCCTGATTAAAATTGCCACCGTGCAAATCCCGTCCCGAAAAATCAGCACCAATCAATGTTTCTTTCGCGTAATCTATAGCTAACGCGGGTGTGGGGAAAAACACGATCGCGCCCCAACTCACACCAATAAAGAGAACAAAAGAGAGTAAAATTGTATAAACTTGCCGAAAATTTCTGCCCATCATAATCAGTTAAACCCGATGAAAAGCCATAAGAGAACCACAAAAGATGATACCACAAAAAGGGAAATAACTCAAGTCACGACGACCAAAATCGGGACAATCGGGGAAGATTTAGTGGCACAATGGTTAAAAAATCAAGGTTGGGAAATCTTAGAAACACGATGGCGTTGTCGCGGGGGAGAAATAGACATTATTGCCCTTAATCATAATTCTCCCCTATTAAGCTTTATTGAAGTCAAAACCCGTCGCGAAAACAATTGGGATCTCGACGGTATATTAGCAATTAATACCAAGAAACAAGAGAAACTTTGGCAGAGTGCAGAGATATACTTAAGCGATCGCGCATCTTTAGCCGAATATCCCTGTCGATTTGATGTCGCCCTAGTCAGATACCAAAAAGGAAATATCAACTTACAACCATTATCTCCTCAGACGATCGCGTTGGCTCAACCAATCTGGGTAAATGGTTACATCCTGACAATTACAGACTACATCGAATCAGCTTTTATCACTTAATTATAGAATTTCAAGCCAAAGTTTCCGGGCAGTAACCCAGTCCCTTGACAAATTGCTCACGAAAAGCTTCAATTTCAGTACGCTCAGGTTGACCATGAGACACCACCGCGACTTGATAACGACGCATCACACTTAAAGGCGACTGTCCCGTTTCCAAACTCCATAAAGCCATTTGTATGCGAATTTCCGGCTCGTAGGCAACGCCTAACTCATTCATAAAAGCCCGAAAATCCCCATGCTGATGTGGAGTGAGAGAGTCATCCATTTTTACCTTGATTACCCAACCGTTAATCAAATGAATCACACTAATAAATTTTAGAGGAAGATGGTTGACTCCACGCAGATAATCAATTACCCGCAGAGTCAGACTGGTATTGGCGAGATAGTAGAGGTATTCCATCGCGTTTGAGAAAGCAACACTAATGTTATAATTGTATTGTCGTGGCTTCTCCCAATTATTACTAGGGGAAATGCACCCTACTTTATATAGGGAGTTCTACCCAATTTATCTTAAAGAGGAAAGAGGGAAGAGGGAAGAAG
>JBEDKD010000221.1:0-7307 GCA_041172365.1 Cyanobacteriota bacterium
CCCCAATCCCCAATCCCCAATTACCAATCCCCAAGAAACTCGGTTAATGGTAAGGTAAAAGTAAATTGCACAAAGCAAATAACGAGAGAAACCGTGGCAGTTGCAGTAGAAGCATTAATTACACCCCAAATCCAACAACCCGCGCGTTACTTAGGAAACGAGTTAGGCGCGCTTCATAAACCTTGGCATAGCGCGATCGTGCGTTGGGTTCTCACTTACCCAGAAGTCTACGAAGTCGGCGCGTCCAATTTGGGGCATATCATTCTCTATAACATCTTAAATACCATGCCCAGGCAATTATGCGATCGCGCCTATTTGCCCGCGTCAGACTTAGCCGCGAAACTTCGCGAGACTCAAACCCCCCTATTTGCCGTGGAGTCTCGTCGTCCCCTCACGGATTTTGATATCTTAGGCTTTAGCCTAAGTTACGAACTAGGAGCCACCAACATCCTCGAAATGTTGGAATTAGCAGGAATACCCCTGACGAGCCAAGAGCGTCAAAATAGCCCATCCACCTTTCCCCTCATTTTCGCGGGAGGCCAAACCGCGACATCTAACCCTGAACCCTACGCGGACTTTTTTGATTTTATCGCCCTAGGGGATGGGGAAGAATTACTCCCAGAAATCGGCCTTGTCATCGAAGAAGGTAAACGTAATCAGTTAAGTCGTGAAGCACTATTACTCGACTTAGCCCAAGTGCCCGGTGTCTATGTTCCCCAATTCTATGAAATGACAGCCGATGGCGCGGTACGTCCCAACCGTCCCGATGTCCCCGATCGCGTTTTACGTCGTGTCGCGACTCCTATTCCCGCGTATTCCATAGGCTTAGTCCCCTATGTCGAAACCGTCCACGATCGTCTCGTGATCGAAATTCGACGTGGATGTACCCGCGGATGTCGCTTTTGTCAACCCGGAATGTTAACCCGTCCCGCGCGAGATGTCAAACCCGATGACGTGATCGAATCCATCGTAGAGGGCATGACTAAAACTGGATATAACGAATTTTCCCTCCTCTCCCTCAGTTGTTCCGACTATTTAGCCTTACCCGCGGTAGGCATGGAAATCAAAAACCGTCTCAAAGACGAAAATGTGTCCCTGTCACTTCCCAGTCAACGGGTGGATCGTTTTGATGAAAATATCGCGAATATCCTAGGGGGCGCTCGTCAAAGTAGTATTACCTTCGCGCCCGAAGCAGGTACTCAACGGATGCGCGATATTATTAACAAAGGGTTAACCAATGAAGAACTCTTGCGAGGGGTGAAAACAGCCTATGAGCAAGGTTGGGATAAAATCAAACTTTACTTTATGATTGGTTTACCCGGTGAAACCGATATAGATGTTTTAGGCATTGCCGAAACCGTGCGTTGGTTACAACAGCAATGTCGTGCTAGAGGCAGAAAACCCCTTAGTATTAATCTCACCATTTCCAACTTTACCCCCAAACCCCATACTCCCTTTCAATGGCATTCTGTCTCAACCTCCGAATTTAAACGCAAACAAGGATTACTCAAAGCTGAATTTGCTCAAATGAGGGGTGTCAAGACAAACTTCACGGATGTGCGTTTATCCGCGATGGAAGATTTTATTGGCAGAGGCGATCGCCGTTTGAGTCAAGTGGTGCGTCGGGCATGGGAATTAGGCGCGGGCATGGACGCGTGGTGGGAAAGTTTAGAACGCGCTTTTAATGCTTGGGCCCAAGCGATTGAAGATGCCGGGTTAACTTGGAAATATCGCCTAGTGGATAATGGCGAGTGGAATATTTTTACCAAGGGAGAAGGGGACTTATCGCAGTCAGAGTCTCATCCCTCTTTGGATGCACCTCTGCCTTGGGATCACATTGATACCGGAATTGAGAAAAATTGGCTCAAAGCTGATTTATTACGAGCTCTCGAAGCCGCGACAGTACCCGACTGCTCCTTTGAAGGTTGTTCCCATTGTGGTGTCTGTGGTACTGATTTTGGGCATAATATTGTTGTTCCCCCTTTGCCAATTCCTCAGTTTGCAGGGCAGTTTGTTCCTAATTCCCTCCGCGCACAACGGTTGCGTGTCAGGTTTGGCAAATTAGGGGACATGGCATTAGTTAGTCACCTGGATTTGGTAAGATTATTCGATCGCGCTCTACGACGGGCTTCTTTACCCATTAGTTTTACTGGGGGGTTTCATCCCAGTCCCCGTATTTCCCCCGCGAATGCCTTACAATTAGGGGCTACCAGTAGTGGTGAAATCGTGGACTTTGAACTCACTCAAGTAATGGAGATAGAGGAATTCCGGGCAAAATTGATCGCGCAACTTCCTACTGACTTACCCATTTATGAAGTAGTAGAAGTTGATATCAAAAGTCCCTCGGCAACCCAGTTGTTAGAAAGAGTAGAGTATGTTATTACCATTACTACTTCTGGTTCCCAGCCAGATGTGAATCGAGAAATGATCCAAACTTGGATCGATGGGGTTTTAGCCTCCCAGACAATAGAGTGGCAACAAACCACTAAGTCAGGAAAGGTAAAAATTATTAATCTCCGATCTCGTCTGTTTGAGTTAATATTGTTAGAATCAGACACAGACTGTCACGACGATGATCGCAGTAGTTTTCAACTACGTTTCATCGGCAGTTGTCGCAATGATGGTACTCTGTTAAAACCAGAGCACATTATTTATATGCTCGAACAAGTGAGTCAACAAGACACCATAGGCATAACCGTAGAATTACGGCATACCCATCGTGTCAACTTAATACTGAATGAGATTTGATCAGTTCGTCAATCCCAAATACCCAATATCCCATTTCAAATTATTGCCCCTTTTCCTGTCGATCCCTTGACCCAATTATTATTGGTAATCCTATCGGCACAAAAGGCAAAATGTGATACAATAAATCTAAATTGGTAAAGTGTGGTGGTTCCTGCTAGTTGTTTGGACACCCACAACCAATTAGACTTGTATCTTTATCCATCCTAGAAACTTGACTGGCGCGATCGAGGAACTAGGCACAAAAGCACTCACACCTCCTATTTTTGGGCAAATCCTTACCAATACTTATTGTCGGGGCAATATTTCAGGTGAATTAAGCCTTGGGATTTGCCAAAGTCTCAGTTGTCAGGGAGAATGACTGTTTACCTATCAAAATAACCCTTTTGGGTCAAAGAAGGAAACAAGTTCTACGACTTTAGGATTTATCAATTTTAAATTTTAAGGGAGTCGTAGAAACCCCATTCAAACTATCAGCAAGAGGCTTGGTTTCAAGCCAAATTCTTCCTGTAGGGGCGATCCCCCGTGGTCGCTCTGAGGCACTCGGCAGATGCCGAAGGCATCGCGTTAGCGCAGCTTGCGCGCCGAGCAAACGCCGAAGGGCAGATGAATCGCGAACGTTAAAACAATATCAAAATTGCTGACATGGCTGCACGTCAGAATCACACCCTTAGATTGCAAAAAGCCAAATAATTGCTTAACTAAAGCGAGAACTTAATCGGTGATGGTTGAAAAAAAATCTGAGATTTATCTTTGAGATTTTAGGGGGTATGATACTGAAGCGAGATTGGTGGAAATCCATCTATAATCAGTTATCTAAAATCCTGATTACTCCTCAAGAATGTAGGGGAGCGATCAAAAATAGCAAATCCTGATACTCCCTATTGTTGTAGGTTGAGTTAGTCTAAAATCTCAAGTCTAAAATCAAGTTGAAGTTATTTTTGTTATGTCCGCGTCCGGCTCGCGAGAGCTACCACCTACTTCTAAGTAGGTAGGTTTAATTAAACGTAAAATGATGAAGGGAAGAAACCCGGTGTCTTGGGTCAATACCTTCGCCGTTTAGGGAAAATGCCTTGATTCGTAGGTTGGGTTAAACTATCATATTTCTCATTTTTACCGATAGAGAAACCAAATTTCTGGGTTTTATGTTTATTTATTCTTACCTACTTGGTAAAGTAACAATGATTAAAGTCGTGAGTGAGTATTCAAAACGACTTAGCTTGTTACTAAAGAAATAAAGAAAGACTGAAGTTTTTATTATTAATAACTTGAGTCTTCACGAAAAATTTGTCGAGAGAAAAGCAGCTTAGACGTTTGAGATAAAGCTGCAAATTGTTGGGGAATATGGAATGCCAAAACAAATTATTATTGCCGAGCAGCATCGTATTGCTGCCGTGTTTTCTGAAGATCAAATTCAAGAACTCGTTGTCGCAACGGGAAGTCACCAGGTAAGTGATATTTATCTAGGAATTGTGGAAAATGTCTTACCCGGAATTGATGCCGCGTTTGTCAATATTGGCGATCCCGAACGCAATGGTTTTATTCATGTAACGGACCTAGGTCCTTTGCGTTTAAAACGTTCCGCGGGTGCGATTACGGAATTATTAACCCCGCAACAGAAGGTTCTGGTGCAGGTAATGAAGGAACCTACGGGGACGAAGGGGCCTCGTCTCACGGGTAATGTGACGTTACCCGGACGTTATTTGGTCTTAATGCCCTATGGTAAAGGGGTAAATTTATCCCGTCGTATTAAGTCCGAAAATGAGCGAAACCGTCTCAGAGCTCTGGCTATTTTGGTTAAACCCGCGGGAATGGGGCTTTTAGTGCGGACGGAAGCGGAGGGAATGTCGGAAGAGGCGATTATTGAGGATTTGGAAGTCTTACAAAAACAATGGGAGTATGTTCAACAGGAAGCTAGTTCCACTCGTCCTCCGGTATTACTAAACCGGGATAATGATTTTATTCAACGGGTGTTGCGGGATATGTACAGTAACGATGTTAATCGCATCGTGGTGGACTCCCAAAATGGGATTAAGCGCGTCAAGCAACATTTGATGAATTGGAATGGAGGTAAGTTACCGCCTGTTTTGATTGATCATCATCGCGAGCGTATTGGGATTTTAGAGTATTTCCGGGTCAATGCCGCGATCAAGGAAGCGCTTAGACCTAGAGTGGATTTACCTTCTGGGGGTTATGTTATTATTCAACCGACGGAAGCGTTAACGGTAATTGATGTTAACTCGGGTTCTTTTACTCGTTCTGCGACGGCGCGGGAAACGGTACTTTGGACAAATTGTGAAGCCGCGACGGAAATTGCACGTCAGTTACGGTTACGCAATATCGCGGGTGTGATTATTGTCGATTTTATTGATATGGACTCGCGACGTGATCAGTTACAAGTGCTGGAACATTTTAATAAGGCATTGAAAGCGGATAAGTCTCGACCGCAAATTGCCCAATTATCGGAACTGGGGTTGGTGGAATTAACTCGTAAACGTCAGGGCCAAAATCTTTATGAATTGTTTGGTCAAACTTGTCCCAGTTGTGGCGGTTTGGGTCATTTGGTACATTTACCCGCGGATGATGATGTGACTTTGGTGCGAGAGTCGGGGAGTCCCATCAGCGCGATCTCTCGTGGGATTCCTAGTTTCGGGGACGCGGTGGAACGTCGCAATTTAACTCCGATCGCGACTACTGCATCGCTGCCTGTGCGTGAGGAGCGTAAAGAGGAACCTTGGCGCATGGGTTGGGATAGTCCTAGTGAAACTGTGGATTTGGAACCTTCTGGGAATGCTTTGGACTTAATCAATCATCCTAGTTATCAGGATTTGGGGGATAATGCACGTCGTCGCCGTCGTCGTCGTGTTGGGGATGATTTACCTTTTGGCCGTGAAGAGGAGGCTCCCAGACGGCCGAGTTTGCGGATTTCGGCTAACCCAATGGCCGCGATCACTGAACCTCGGGGGGAAGCGCGATCGGATTTTTACGCGACTTCGGGTTTACGGGGCAACCACGGGGGGATTCCTCCTACGGATAATTATGGGTTAAGTAAGCGCGATGATTATGAGCGTCCTCGCTTAAGTAAGGCGGAAAGTATCAAGCAGATGTTGGAACCCCCGGAAGTGGTATCGGTGGAAATGACGCAAGATGAGCAGGATATTTACGCGTTAATGGGGATTTCCCCTTTAGTATTGTTGAACAATCAGATCAAAAACCCCAAGAATACGATTATTTCGGTGACACTTCCAGGGGAAGCATCCACTCCTGTTCCCGTGGTGCATAGGGTGGAAGAGGAACCGGAATTTCACCTAGAAGCAGAAGAAGAGGAGACACCGGAGGAGGAAGAGAATTATAAGGATTTACCCTTGTTTGGATCGGTTTTTGCCAGGGAAATGAAAGAGGAAAAGGAAGCGCAAGAGTCTATGATGAGTGAGTATCTGGTTGGGGATACGGTTGAACCTTCTGAGAATGCTGACTCTGATGATTCGGTGACTATTGTCCGTCGTCGTCGTCGTCGCTCTTCTGCTGCTATTGATGAATAAAAGTGATAGGGGATTGGGGATTGGGATTGGGGATTGGTGAAAAACTGAAACCTAATACCTAATACCTAATACCTCTTCTCTCCTAACGCCTAATCCTTAACAACAAACACCTAAGAGGGAAAACGTGAATTACGAAGAGACAAGAAAGAAACAGAAACAGGGAAGCAGGAAAAAAGGTGGAAATGTTGATAATTATCTGCCTCTTTTTCCCTCCCTTTCTTTTCAAGGAGAAGAGGAAATAATATCTCCGGTTTCTCCTTCTTCTTCTCTTCTGATCGCGGGGGTGGATGAGGTGGGACGGGGTTGCTTATTTGGCCCTGTTGTCGCGGCCGCGTGTATTATTTCTGAGCCTGATTTGGCACTTTTAGCTGATTTGGGGGTGACGGATAGTAAGTTATTAAGCCCTAAAACTAGAGGTTTATTGGCCCGGAAAATCAGAGAGTGCGCGATCGCGTGTCAAATTGGTATGGCATCGGTGCAAGAAATTGAGCGTTTGAATATTTTACAGGGGACTTTGCTCGCGATGAAACGGGCGGTTTTGCGCTTAAAAGTGCCACCGGATTTTTGTTTAATTGATGGTAATCAAAAGATTCCTAATTTGGGTATTCCCCAGGAAACGATGATTAAGGGCGATCGAAATTCTATCGCGATCGCGGCGGCAAGTATTATCGCGAAAGTCTGGCGAGATGAGTTAATTATACGTTTAGCGGATAAATATCCTGAATATGATTTACAAAATAATAAGGGATATGCCACTGTGAAACATCGGGAAGCTTTGCTACGTTATGGGGTAACTCCTCAGCATCGTCTTTCTTTTTGCTCTAATTTTATCTCCTAGAAAAACTCGGTTTCTGCCTCAATCATCACTTGTTTCATACCCGTATAACCACATTTTTGCTCCCATTCATTTGATGGCTTCTTTCTTAGTGCCTTAGTGTCTTAGTGGTTTATTACTTATTATGTAAGGTTTCTCGATTGAATTTCCCTGTAGCTCCTCGGTAAATCCTGACTTTTTTCTAG
>JBEDKD010000222.1:0-4194 GCA_041172365.1 Cyanobacteriota bacterium
AAAAAATATCAGAAATATTCATTTTATAAGGTTTAAGAATTGCTTGAATTGCCATAAACAACCCACAAGCTAAACGGGGAGACATTACGTTTTGTTCACTTAATCCAGAACCATTAAATAAATTAATTTCATCAGATGAAACACCCACTATTGCCGCGGCTTTATCAGCAACTCTTTCCCCACCACCAACGGTATTAGCTAACATATCTGCCATGAGATTATTACTATATAGATTCATTTTTTTAAGCAATTCCGCGAGGGGAAAAGAATAATGATTCACAAAAGATTTAACTTCTGAGGGTTCATCTTGAACTTGTATGGAACCTTCTATTGCGACTTTAGGTTTGGGGGTTCCGGGTGCTAAAGTTTCATATTGTTTTTGCACTTCCTCGGACCAATTTTCCAAATTAAGTGCTTCTTTGAGCAGTATTCCTGATTTTTGTGGATCGGATTCATAATTCATATAGAATTTTCCCACGATAATTAAATTGCCTTGTACTTTCTTTAATCCTTGTTGATTTAAAAAGTTACCCAGCGCGATCGCGTCTTCCCAAACAAAGAAGGGATCTTGTCCCCCTTCTATGACTAAATTACCTTTCAATATCCCATTTTTTATCATGCCTGTATAGTTAATTTTAGTAAGAAATTGATGATCGGGACCAAACTCTTTTAGGGTAACTAAACTGGTGGCAACTTTGGTAATAGAAGCCGCAGGCAGGGGAGTATTTCCCTGGGTATTAGCTAATAAATTTTTCTGATTATTTTGCATCCAGACACCTTGTTTTTTCAGTCCAAAACCCTTGTCTGTCAATCCTGTAATATATCCCTGAACAATTTTATTGGTATTGGCATCGGGTTGAGTCGGAGAAACCAGAGGAATTGGGGAATTGAGCACGGGTGCTTCAGAAATCGGTGATTCTAATTCACTTGACTTTTCCTCTTGAATTGCATTAAAGTCACATCCAGCCAGCAGTACCAGCCAGAAAGACAAGATACTTAGACGGAAATTTTTTTTTCTTTTCATCTTCTTTCTTTTCCTTGATTTTTTACCTATTTTGGGGTGATTATAAATCTATCCGTGGCAAAAATCAAGAAAAATTACCGATTTGGGGGTCGTTTTTTTCGGAGTAGATTCCTGATGATCGATTTCTTGATATACTGTGACAGAGACTAAGCAGTTTTTTCAGAAAGGAGATGCTGTTAACATGACTGGAAATTCGGGATACAAAACGGTTTTGAGTACACCCTATTTTGAGTTACATAAATCGGGTCAACTCCTCAGATTTCCCCTCAAACTTGATTGGCATAAATTAGGACGCGATCGCGCTCGTGTTGATCTAATTGTTCCTGATGATTGGGTTCTGATTTCTGGGTGTCACGCGGTGCTCCGTAGAGTCGGCGATAATTATCAAATTTACGATGGAGATGGCCAGCGCTCAAGTACCAATGGTTTATTTATTAATCAACAACGGATTACCGTGAATAATGGTTATTTACTCTATGATGGCATTGAATTAAAAATTGGTCAAGATCCTCAAAATCAAATTTTACTCAAATATTATAATCCCGTAACACCTACTAACCCGCCGACACCATGCCTTCCGGGTGGAATTTCTCTGTATAATCGTTCCGTTTTATTAGGACGCGATCCCCAATCATCTTTAGTCTTAAATTCTCCCATTGTTTCCCGACATCATGCTACCATTGAACCCGATGGAAAGGGCAATTATCTGGTCACAGATTATAGCACAAATGGGGTTTTTATTAATGGAAAAACTATCAATCATTCCGCATTACTTTTCAATAACGCGAGCCTGCGAATAGGCCCCTTTGTTTTAGTGCGACGGGGCGATCAATTAGAAGTCTTTAATCCGGGTAATCAAATTCGTCTGGATGCCGAAAACTTAGTAATTCCCCATCGTTTAAATGAGATATCATTAGCGATTGAACCCGGACAATTTGTAGCCTTAGTGGGGGGGAGTGGGGCAGGCAAATCTACTCTAATGAAAGCCCTTTTAGGGATTGAAAAAATCCAAAAAGGCGGCGTTTATTTGAATGGGGATGATCTGCGTAAAAATTTTAATATTTATCGGACACAAATTGGTTATGTCCCCCAAGATGATATTATTCATGCCGATTTAACCGTCGAAGAAGTTTTACTTTATGCAGCAAAATTAAGACTACCTCCTGATATTAATTTGCCAGAGATTGTCAAAAAAACAATAGATGACATCGGAATGTCTCATAAACGCACTTCTCCTGTGCGAGAATTAAGTGGAGGACAGCGAAAACGGGTAAGTATTGGGGTAGAATTAATTGCAGATCCCAAATTATTTTTCTTAGATGAACCCACATCAGGGCTCGATCCTGGTCGAGATTTAATGATGATGGAATTAATGCGAAAATTAGCCAATGAAGGACGAACTGTCGTTTTAGTTACTCACGCGACGGCTAATATTTCCTTATGCGATCGCGTAGTATTTTTAGGACGAGGCGGAAACCAATGTTATTTCGGTCCTCCCGCCCAAGCCTTTGATTTTTTTGGAGAGAAAGATAACTTCGCAAAAATCTATATAAAATTAGAACCAGAGGTGGAAAAATACCATAATGAAACGGAAGAAATTGCCCAAAAAGAAGCCAAGAGATTTCGTCAATCTTCCTATCATCAACAATACATCGGAAATTACTTAATTCGTTCCGTCAGTCAAAATTCCCAAAATCAGAATCCCCAAGGAATACCTCAACAAGTAAAACCGTCTTTTGGGCGACAATTAATCATTTTAGCGCAACGGTATGGACAATTAATTTTAAGAGATAAAACTAATCTTTTATTATCTCTTTTAACTGCACCGATAGGGATTAGTTTAATTCCCTTAGCCCTGAAAGAAGCCCCCCTCATACCAGCAGATCCCTTAGATCCTAAAACAGCACCTTTAGCCTTAAGAGTTTTATTTGTTTTTACCAGTGCCGCGTTATGGGTGGGTTTATCAAGTTCAGTGCAAGAAATAGTCAAAGAATCGGCGATTTATCTACGAGAAAGATTAGTTAATTTAAGTTTATTAACTTATCTGGGATCTAAACTATTAATTTTGGGAGGATTAGCATTTTTTCAAGCTTGGTTTATTACGATCGCGGTCTTATTTTGGTTTGATGATCCCACCTTTAATTTAATCTGGTGGCCTTTAGGGTTTGGGATTACCACATTTCTTACCCTATTAACGAGTATTTGTTTTGGTTTAATGGTGTCGGCTTTTGCCAAAAATAGCAGCCAAGCGAATAGCGCTCTACCTTTAATTTTACTGCCGCAAATTATCTTTTCTGGTGTATTATTTAAAATGGAAGGAATCGCGAGTAAAGTTTCTTGGTTAATGTTAAGTCGCTGGTCCATAGGAGCCTATGGAGCCTTAGTAAATGTTAATGCAATGGTGCCAGAAGCCCAAATATTACCCGATGGAAGTAAGGTTTCTCTTCCTTTTGAACCAACGGCGGTTTACGAGCCAAATTGGGAAAATTTAGCACTCAATTGGGGGGCTTTAGGGATTCATATTTTTGTTTATTTAGGGATAACTTTGTTATTACAAAAACGCAAAGATATTGTCTAATATTATTTACCTAAAACCGGGTTTTTAAAGCATAGAAAAATTCCGAAAAACCCGGATTTTCTCAATTAATCACGACAAATGGTGTTTTATGAAATATTGGTTAATGAAGTCCGAACCCGATGTTTATAGTATTACTGATTTGCAACACGATCGCGTATCTTTATGGGATGGAGTGAGAAATTATCAAGCGCGTAATTTTTTAAGAGAAATGAAGATAGGAGATTACGCGTTTTTTTATCATTCTAATACGAAACCGCCCGGTATTGTCGGTTTAATGCAAATTATCGAAACGGATATTGCTGATCCGACACAATTTGATCAAAATAGTGAATATTATGATGCTAAATCAAGTCGAGAGTCTCCGAGATGGCAAACAGTAAAAGTTAAATTTATCGAAGAATTTCCCCGATTAATTTCTTTAGATAAACTCAAAGAAAACTTTGGTGATGATGAATTATTAGTCGTGAAAAAAGGCAACCGATTATCAGTAATACCGATTGATGTTCAAGTAGCAGAGAGAATTTTAGCCATGAAGGAAAAGGGATAACTTTCATGGGCTGGGTATCTGTCACCTGTAGGGGCTCTTTCACCC
>JBEDKD010000223.1:0-24650 GCA_041172365.1 Cyanobacteriota bacterium
GGGCGATTGATTGGGCGAATGCCATTCGCCCCTACACAAACAAAGATGAGATTGATTGGGCGAATGCCATTCGCCCCTACTGAAGAAATTAAACCCGCGGAGGCGGGTTTTGTCTGTTTAGACGCGGTTTCAACCGCCCGATCTTCTGCCAATTTACAAAAATGAGTATCAGGATATCTGTTTTTGAAGTCAAACAAAAATTGCCCAAAGTTATACATAAGTTGAACATAAGATGGACGCGATCGCAAACAATCACCTTTCATAGTAATAAATAGAAGGAAGGCAACCAGGTAAAAGCCCACTTTTGACAAAACCCTCATTATCTTACTAGGAAAAAAATATGTTTGCCCGTCACACCATTTCTGACTTCCCACCATTCTATGTTCAGAATCCCAATGTTTCTGATAGTTTAGAAGCCCCCCCTATTAATGAAGGCCATAATTCTGAAGTTACTCCCTTAGTGGCACGATTAATTGATCATGCTTGCCGAGGAGGAGAACAGGCTATTAGTGTTAACGATCTCTCCGCGGAAAAACTACTGGAAATCATGGATTATTGGTGCAAAAATACAGAAGGTTAATCGGCGCTATTCAAGCAGACCTCAACTATTGAGTATTTTAACGTTTTTGTATTTTGTAATCATTCGTTTTTTCGCGCTTTTCTTTCGATTTTATCCCCATTATTAAGTTGAGCAATAACATTATGGAAGCGACAAATATTGACAGTTTAAGCTCTCTGATTCAAGAAGTCAAGGAAGCACAAGCTAAATATGCCACTTATACCCAAGAACAAGTGGATTACATCTTCAAAAAAGCCGCGATCGCGGCTAACGTAGCTCGTATTCCTCTAGCCCAAGCTACTGTTGAAGAAACAGGGATGGGAGTTGTGGAAGATAAAGTGATTAAAAATCACTTTGCCTCGGAATTTATTTACAATAAATACAAGGATGAAAAAACCTGTGGAATTATAGAATCAGATACCCATTTTGGGATACACAAAATTGCTGAACCCATAGGAGTATTAGCCGGAATCATCCCGACAACCAACCCCACATCAACGGCAATTTTTAAAATTTTACTGGCCCTAAAAACCCGTAATGGTATTATTTTATCGCCTCACCCAAGGGCGAAAAAATGCACGATCGCGGCGGCCCAAATTATCTTAGATGCCGCGGTTGCCGCGGGAGCCCCCGCAGGAATTATCGGTTGGATCTCCGAACCCACCATCGAATTATCTCAACAATTAATGGAGCATCCATCCATTAAATTAATTTTAGCAACGGGTGGTCCGGGGATGGTACACGCGGCTTATTCTTCGGGAACACCCTCTCTAGGAGTGGGTTCAGGAAATACTCCCGCGGTTATTGATGCTACCGCCGATATTCAATTAGCTGTGAGTTCAATTTTACTCAGTAAAACCTTTGATAATGGCATGATTTGTGCTTCGGAACAATCTGTCATTGTTGAAGATTCTATCTATGACACGGTTAAGCAAGAATTTATCCGGCGTGGTGCTTATTTCCTTACTCCTGAAGAGAAAGAAAAAGTGGCTAATGGTATTATTATTGATGGACATCTTAACCCAAATATTGTCGGTCAATCTGTGGCGAAATTGGCAGAAATGCTAGGAGTAAGTGGGGCGAAAAATTCCAAAGTCATTATCGGAGAAGTTTCGGAAGTAGGAGTCAATGAACCTTTATCTTATGAAAAACTTTCTCCTATTTTAGCCTTTTATCGTGTCAAAGATTTCTCCGAAGCTATTGTCAAAGCAAAATCTCTCATTCGTTTTGGTGGTAAAGGCCATACTTCTGTTCTTTATACCCATCCTGAAAATCAAGCCCATATCCATGATTTTGAAAGCCAGCTCAAAACCGTGCGGTTGTTAATTAATACTCCCGCGTCTCAAGGCGCGATCGGTGATATTTATAACTTCAAATTAGAGCCATCTCTCACTTTGGGATGTGGTAGTTGGGGTAATACTTCTGTCAGTGAGAATGTCGGCCCACATCATCTTTTAAATATCAAAACCGTGAGCGATCGCCGGGAAAATATGCTCTGGTTCCGAGTGCCTCCTAAAATCTATTTCAAATATGGTTGTTTACCCGTCGCGTTACGAGATTTGAAAGGGAAAAAACGGGCATTTATTGTCACGGATAAACCAATCTTTGACATGGGAATGGTAGATGAAATCACTCAAATTCTCGACGAAATTGGAGTGGAACATTACATTTTTTATGATGTAGAACCAGATCCCAAATTTGCCACAGTGCGTAAAGGGCTTTCCACAATCAATACCTATCAACCTGATGTGATCATTGCCTTGGGTGGTGGTTCACCAATGGACGCGGCAAAAGTGATGTGGTTAATGTATGAAAATCCAGAGGTAGAATTTGAAGGATTAGCCATGCGGTTTATGGATATCCGCAAACGAGTTTATGAATTACCTTCTTTGGGTAAAAAAGCGATAATGGTTGCTATTCCTACCACATCAGGTACGGGTTCAGAAGTTACACCTTTTGCCGTTGTCACCGATGAAAATACTCAAATTAAATATCCCTTCGCGGACTATTCTCTCACTCCAAATATCGCGATTATAGATCCAGAATTGGTGATGAATATGCCCAAACGACTCACCGCGTATGGTGGGATTGATGCACTGACTCACGCCTTAGAAGCTTATGTTTCTGTATGCGCGACAGAATTTACCGATGGATTCGCGTTAGAGGCAATTCAACTACTATTTAAGTATCTTCCTTCTGCCTATCAAAATGGTGCAAAGGACCCCACAGCACGCGAAAAAGTACATTATGCCGCGACGATCGCGGGGATGGCATTTGCGAACGCGTTTTTAGGAATTTGTCACTCCCTCGCACACAAAATTGGTTCTGCTTTCAATATTCCTCATGGTTTAGCGAACGCGTTAATGATTTCTCATGTCATTCGCTATAATGCGACGGATGTACCGTTTAAACAAGCGATTTTCCCACAATATAAGTATCCTAACGCCAAAGAGCGTTATGCCAAAATTGCGGATGTACTGAATCTGGGTGGCTCTACCCTTGATGAGAAAGTAGAAAACTTAGTGCAAGCTATAGAAACCTTGAAATCTCAGGTGGAAATTCCCGCGACAATTAAAGACTTTTTACAAGGGAATGATCAGGATTTCTACAATAAAGTTGATGAGTTAGCTGTCCAAGCTTTCGATGATCAATGCACTGGTGCTAACCCTCGTTATCCCCTAATTGGCGATTTGAAAGAACTCTATCTTATCGGGTATCATGGAAAAAAATCGCCAGAAACTCTCTCTAATTCTCAGTCTTTGGTTTCTAGTAATTTAGTGACACCAATAGCTAAAACTGAAGAAAAAGTGGAAATTGTTTCCACGGAAAAAATGACGGCAAAATTGAAAAAAGTCCACTAAATGATGAGTTAATACTATAGATAAAAGGACACGGCATTGCCGTGTCCCTACCCATCTTTGAGAAACCGGGTTTCTGGAGATATCTAGTTTTGCCCAACAATCCCTAAGAAGAAACCCGGTTTCTGCCGTATCGCGTAGTCTCTTTGAGAAACCGGGTTTCTGGAGATATCTAGTTTTGCCCAACAATCCCTAAGAAGAAACCCGGTTTCTGCCCTATCGCGTAGTCTCTTAGAAACCGGGTTTCTGGAGATATCTAGTTTGATCCCACAGTCTCTAAGAAGAAACCCGGTTTCTGCCGTATCGCGTAGTCTCTTAGAAACCGGGTTTCTGGAGATATCTAGTTTTGCCCAACAATCCCTAAGAAGAAACCCGGTTTCTGCCCGATCGCGTCTCTTTGAGAAACCGGGTGAGAGTGAGATATCTGGTTTGAGCCAACCATCCCTAAGAAGAAACCCGGTTTCTGCCCTATCGCGTAGTCTCTTAGAAACCGGGTTTCTGGAGATATCTAGTTTTGCCCAACAATCCCTAAGAAGAAACCCGGTTTCTGCCCGATCGCGTCTCTTTGAGAAACCGTGTTAAGATGGAAAGGCATAATTACTTATGCAAGACTACCCCAGTCTAATGTTAATAGGAGTGCCAGCATCTCCGAGGGGTATCGTTTCGCCCAACGCGAGCAAGAAGCTCGTACTCAAAAAACTCTCACAACCTATATTTAGTATTGCGATCTTGGTTTGATCTTACCATTTTGAGGAACCATGCCCAAAAATACCTCTAACCTAATTTCCCCAAGTAGTGGCAATATCAGCACCCGCCAACACCTACCATCTCCGATAACCGTTCTCATCATTGATGACTCGGAGACCGATCGCGCTACCTACATTCGTTTTCTCCAGTCACGAGAAGATACCTATACTATCATCGAAGCCGAAACCCTGGAAAATGGGCTGGAGTTATGGCGATCGCAAAACCCAGACATTGTGCTGCTTGATATAAATTTACCCGATGGGGATGGGTTGGAATTTTTAGAAGCCATTATTGGTGAAAGTCCTTCCGAGGGGAAATTTCCCGTAATCGTGTTGACAGGGCAGGGAGATGAGCGGACGGCAGTGAGGGCAATGAAATTGGGGGCCGCAGACTATCTGGTGAAAGGGGATCTCACCGCGGTTTCCCTCTCCCTTGCTGTCAGAAATGTACATGAGCGCACCACCATCACCCGCACACTAGCGCGTTCTCAACAACAGGACGCGATGAAGGCGGAAATAGCTCTCCGCATTCGACAATATCTCAATTTAGAAGAAATTTTGCAGAAGTGTGTTGAGGAATTGCGTGGGTTTTTAGCGGCCGATCGCGTAATCGTCTACCAATTCCACCCCGATATGAATGGAACGATCGTGGCAGAGGCGATCGTCCCCCCCTGGCAACCCAGCCTCAATGCACAAGTCATCGACACCTGCTTTCAGCAAAATAGGGGTGCGCGATACCTCGATGGCAGAGCTTTTGTCGCCTCAGATATTTATACCGCGAACCTGAAAGATTGTCATATTGAACTACTGGAACGGTTTCAGGTGCGGGCAAACTTAGTAGTGCCAATCCTCAGAGCAAGCCAAGAAACTCAACCCCTATGGGGCTTGCTGATTGCCCATCAATGTTCAGGTCCTCGCGATTGGGAAAAAACAGATATTGATTTCCTTGGACAGTTATCCGTGCAGTTGGCGATCGCGATTCAACAGGCCGAACTCTATCAAAATCTGCAAACCCTCAATGCCTCCCTAGAGGAGAAAGTCGAGGAGCGCACTAGAGAATTAAAACTCAGTGAAAATCGCTTTCGTGCCATTTTCGATAATATGTTTCAGTGGATCGGCTTGCTCTCGCCCGATGGCATTTTGTTGGAAGCAAACCAAATGGCCCTCGATGTCGCGGGATTGAAGCGCGAAGATGTCGTAAATTGTCCCTTTTGGGAAACCTATTGGTGGCAAACTTCACCCGCAACCCAGCAACGATTACGACACGCGATCGTGTGTGCGGCCCAAGGTGAGTTTATCCGCGACGAGGTGGAAGTATTGGGGCTTGGTGGCCAAAAGCTTATGATTGATTTTTCCCTACGTCCTCTCCGAGATGAGTCGGGAGAGGTAATTATGCTCATCCCAGAGGGGCGGGATATTACTGAAGCCAAACGTACTCAAGCCACCTTGCAACTTCAAGCTCAAATTTTGGATCAGATTCATAGTGCAGTGGCGTCTACCGATCTCAAGGGCACGATTCAAAGTTGGAATCGTGGAGCAGAGGAACTCTACGGTTATACCGCGGCTGAAATTGTCGGGCAGAACATTAGCCTTGTCTATGAAGATACCACAGTTCTGCAAACACAGATTATTGACCCCCTGTTGGCAAAGGGGTATCACGAAGCCGAGGTGACTACTCGCTCGAAATCAGGAAGGCTAGTCTACGTCACTTTGCGTCTTTCCGTCATGCGCGATGAGCAGGGTGATATTACTCGTCTGATTGGCTGCTCGAATGACATCACTGAGTACAAAAAGGCTCAAGAACAACTCCAACAACTCAATCAGAATCTCGAATCCCAAGTCGAAGAACGCACCCAAGAGCTTTGGCAAGTCAACAGCCTGCAACGTGCTATCTTAGATAGTGCCGATTACGCGATCATCTCCACTAACCTAACTGGCATTATCCAAACCTGTAATCCCACAGCCGAAATGATGATCGGTTACAGTGCCGCAGAAATGATCGGCAAACTCATTCCCACAATATTCAACGATCGTCAAGAAATAATTGACCGAGCGGCATCACTCTCGATCGAGCTAGGGCGAGATATTCCCCCAGGCTTGGAGGTTTTTGTTGCCAAAGCACGTCAAGGCTTTGTCAGCGAAGAAGAGTGGACTTGTATCCGCAAAGATGGCTCTCGCTTTCCTCTATTGTTATCCATCTCCGCTCTCAAGGATCTCAATCAGCAAATTATCGGCTTTGTCGGTATCGGAAAAGATATTACCCAACGCAAACGCCTCGAAGAAAAGTTAGTTTACTCCGAGAAGAAAATGCGAGTTATTTTTGAATCCATCACTGACATTATTTTTATCATCAATCTCGAAGGGAACGAAATTGGTAATATCGACATTCCCCCCGTGAGTGATTCTTTCATCAATACTCGTTATTGGGAAATAATCGAGACAACTATCAATAATTTCCTCCGAGATTCCTTGAATAATGACTGGCTCGATACAGTCCAAGAAGTAGTTATATCCGGTAAGCCAACTCAATTTGACTATTCCGTGCCCATAGGTGCAGATATGTTATGGTTTTCTGCCGCGATCTCCCCCATTAATGCCACAACTGTAACTTGGGTAGCACGAGATATTTCCGAACGCAAACGTGCCGAACGCAAACGTGCCGAAGCAGAACTCCAGAAATTATCAGATCGCCTCGCCTTAGCCCTCAAATCCGGCGCGATCGGCTGTTGGGAATGGGACATTGTAAACAACATCTTGATTTGGGATGAGCGGATGTATGAATTGTATGGTGTGACGAAACCATCTGATCCCCATTTAGTTTATGACTTTTGGGCAAAGGGGCTACATCCTGATGACCTTATTCGCACTGATAGATTAATTCAGCAAGCCTTATTAGGAGAAGCTGACTTTGATACAGAGTTTCGGATAGTGCATCCCGATGGCAGTATCCGTTTTGTCAAAGCATTTGCGGTAGTGGTGCGAGATGATTTGGGAGTGGCAAAGAGCATGATTGGGGTTAATTTCGATATTACTGATCGCAAAGAAACTGAAGCTAAATTAGCCGAGAGTGAAGCTAAATTCCGGCGGCTGGTGGAAGGGGCTAATAATGTAATTTGGTCTTGCGATAATGAAGGCCGACTCAATTATCTTTCGCCGCAATTCCAGAGGATTTTTGGTTGGGATGAGAGGGAATGGATTGGTGAAAAATTTATAGATTTGGTTCATCCCGATGATCAATTCTGGATAGCTAATGATTTTCACGAGAATATCAAGATGGCTAAAAAATCCAATTCTGAGTTTCGACATCTCCACAAAAACGGCAGTTATAGTTGGGTGAGAACTAGCTGTACTCCAGTGAAAAATGCCGATGAAAAAATCCTTAGTCTGCAGGGAATTTTATCGGATATTAGTGATATTAAGCAGATAGAAATCGCCCTGAAATCAAGTGAAAATCGCTTCCGAAAAGTGTTTACATCCAATGTAGTTGGCATGATGTTTACTGACTTTAGTGGGCAAATTGTTGATGCTAACGATCGCTTCTTGGAGATTATTGGCTACAGCCGAGAAGACTTAAATGCTAATCGGATTAATTGGGAAAAACTTACCCCTCCCGAATACGCGCTCCAAGATCGCGAAGTCATGGAACATCTGGAAAATTACCGGGCGATCAAACCTTGGGAAAAAGAATACTATCGTAAAGATGGTAGCCGAGTTCCTGTGCTGATTGGGGTCGCTTTACTCACGGAAACCGACAGTAGTTGTGTCTGTGTGGTGGTGGATATTCGTGATCGCAAACAAGCCGAGGAGAAATTGCAGCAACAGGCAAAAGAAGAACACCTACTAGCCTCGATTATCCAACGGATGCGCTCATCTCTGAATCTGAACGAGATTCTTAATGCCACCGTTAAGGAACTTCATCAGGTATTGGAGTCCGATCGCGTATTAGTTTATCGTATGTTTCCCGATGGAACCGGGGCGGCCATTGCTGAATCGGTTTCGCCAAATTGGCCGCAAATCCTGAATATTGTCTTTTCTGAAGAGATTTTTCCACCAGAAAACTACGATCGCTATCTTCAAGGAAACGTTTATATCCTCGGTGATCGTGATGAAGACCAGTCGATTTTACCCTGCTTAGTCGAATTCCTCAAAGAAATTCAGGTCAAGGCTAAAATTGTCGTGCCGATTATTCAGAACGAAATCCTGTGGGGATTGCTGATTAGCCATCAATGCGATCGGGCGCGTCAGTGGCAAGAATGGGAAATTGAGCTACTACAAAACACTGCTGATCAGTTGGCGATCGCGATTCAGCAGTCTAGTCTTTTTGAGCAATTAAACACAGAATTAGCTCAACGCCAAAAAACAGAAATAAAACTCACCGAAACTAACGCGAAACTCCTCATTTCAAACCAAGAAATCGCCCGTGCTACCCGTCTCAAGGACGAATTTCTTGCCAACATGAGCCACGAACTTCGCACTCCCTTAAATGCCATTTTAGGCATGACAGAAGGACTACAAGATGAAGTTTTTGGTAGTGTTAACGAACAACAAATTAAAGCTTTAAAATCCATTGAGAGCAGTGGCACTCACTTGCTAGAATTAATCAACGATATTTTGGATATCGCGAAAATTGAATCGGGTCAAATAGAACTGGATTGCACCGCGGTTTCCATAGCCCATCTGTGTCAATCCAGTCTGGCCTTTATCAAACAACAAGCCCTGAAAAAACGCATCCAGCTAGAGATTAAACTACCACTCAATCTGCCCGAAATATTGATTGATGAACGGCGCATCCGCCAAGTGTTGATCAACCTACTCAACAACGCGGTCAAATTCACCCCAGAGGGGGGACGCATCACCCTAGAAGTGAGCCGTCAAGAAGGTCCAGTCGACTCAGACGCGGGGGACTCGGCCCTCCCCAATACCCTGCGAATTGCCGTCATTGATACAGGCATCGGCATTGCTCCAGAAGATATCAACAAACTATTTCAGCCCTTCATGCAAATTGATAGTGCCCTCAATCGTCAATATCCGGGGACTGGTTTGGGGCTGGCTCTGGTGAAACGGATTGTGGAACTCCACCGCGGGCAAGTGGGGCTAACCAGTGAGCTTGGTGTGGGTAGTTGCTTCATGATCGATCTTCCCTGCGGTGCTTTCGCACCATCATCCCCTGAAGCCAAAACCCCAAGCTGGGGTGATATAGAAGTTAACTCTCCCGA
Source organism: Cyanobacteriota bacterium (assembly GCA_041172365.1). Lineage (GTDB taxonomy): Bacteria > Cyanobacteriota > Cyanobacteriia > Cyanobacteriales > Microcoleaceae > JBEDKD01. The sequence goes on from JBEDKD010000223.1 coordinate 9,380, forward strand.
AATGAAGTCATCTCCCTTAATCCTGCTCGCGGAAGACAACGAAGCGAATATTATGACGTTTTCGAGCTACCTCAAAGCTAAAGGTTTTCGTATTCTTTTGGCACAGAATGGCCAAGACGCGATCGATTTTGCCAAAGTGCATTCCCCTGACTTAATTTTGATGGATATTCAAATGCCAGGGATGGATGGATTAGAGGCAATTAAGCAGATTCGCCTCGATCCTAATTTCGTCGATGTGCCGATTATTGCCCTTACTGCTTTAGCAATGACGGGCGATCGCGATCGTTGTCTTGCCCAAGGAGCCAATGACTATCTCACCAAGCCCGTGAAACTCAAGCAACTGGCAACGACTATTCAGCAACTTTTAGAACCTGTTTGAAAAGGTGGTTGTAGAGTTAAGATAGACTCGTTGTTAAAAAACCGATTCCTAGTATAGTGCGTCTAAATGATTTTTACAATTAAGGTAGGGGCAATCCCCCCGTGGTTGCCCCGATTGATGAGGGGTAGGCACGAGATCACTACCCCTACAAATCTGTATGAATGATTTAGACTTGCTATATATTAACGTTTTGAGTGGGTTTAACACCCCCAATACCCCCCAGGGCAAGCCTATTCCTTCAACTGAATGATTTCACAAAAAATGTTTGATTTGATACAAAAAGCGGTAAATAACTTCTTAGAGAATTTTTGCCCTGGACTCACGAATTGATGCTTTTTCCTGCTATAGTAAATTCCGATCGTTCCACGATTAAAGGGTAAAGAACTAGCAGGGTAGGCATTTTTTAACTATTTCAACCGATTATTAACTCCCTAGTCTCATAACCCATGAAAATACCATCTGTTTTAGTGGTGGACGACGATCCTAATAATTTTGATGTGATTGAAACCTTCTTGAGCGATCAGGGCTATCAGTTACATTATGCGGCAAGCGGCCCTGACGCGATAAATTCCCTCGACACATTTGCTCCTGATCTGATTTTGCTGGATGTGATGATGCCAGGAATAGACGGCATAGAGGTTTGTCGGCAAATCAAAGCGATGTCAAAATGGCGCGCGGTTCCGATCATTATGGTGACGGCATTAAACTCAAAATCGGACCTGGCAAACTGTCTAATTACCGGAGCCGACGATTTCATCAGTAAACCTGTCAATGCTGTCGAACTGCGAGCTAGAGTTCACTCGATGCTACGAATTAAGCACCAGTATGATGATGTACAGAGCTTGCTCAAATTGCGCGAAGATATGGTGAAAATGCTCGTCCACGATTTACGCAATCCCCTCGCGGGTATCTTGTTTAGTTTGGAAATCGTCAGAAAGCAAGATTATCCCAAGGAAAAACTAAAAACTAAACTGGATAAAGTTTACTCGGGAGCACAAAGATTACAGTTATTAATTGATGATTTATTACAGATTGCTCTACTAGAATCGGGTAAAATTCGTCTCAATTTGATGGAGGTTGATCTCTGTGATTTGATACAGTCTGCGGTATCAAACTTCGACGCGATCGTTGCACAAAAAAATCTGTCGCTGATCTGTCAATTACCAGAAGCACCGAGTCGGAAAGTCTTGATTGATGGGACAATGATACATCGAACGGTGGATAATCTTCTCTCGAATGCAATTAAGTTTTCCCCCTCCGATAGTGAAATCATCGTTAATTTAGAATTCCTCAAATCAGGGGATACTAAAATCCGGGTGATCGACTCAGGACCAGGTGTTCCTGATGAATTGCAATCCCAGATTTTTGAGAAATATGAGATTGGAACTCTGATGGCAAATGTCTCACAAATAGGTTTGGGTTTAGCCTTTTGCAAAATGGTGGTTGAGGCACATGGGGGAGAAATTTGTGTGAGAAGGAATCACCCGAAAGGAGCTATTTTTGAAATCACTTTGACAGCATAGCTGACAACTATTACGCGAACATTCGCCATGAGCGCGATCGCGTTTCTTTGAGAAACCGGGTTTCTCTGAGATATCTGGTTTTTTCCAATAGCCTTTAAGAAGAAACCCGGTGGAGAGCGCGATCGCTTCGCTCCTTAGAAACCGGGTTTCTCTGAGATATCTGGTTTAGCCCAACAGTGCTGAAGAAGAAACCCGGTGGAGAGCGCGATCGGGTTTGTTTGAGAAACCGGGTTTCTCTGAGATATCTGGTTTTTTCCAATAGCCTTTAAGAAGAAACCCGGTTTCTGAGGTTTGTGGGTGGAGCGCGATCGTGTTTCTTTGAGAAACCGGGTTTCTCTGAGATATCTGGTTTGATCGAAAAGCCCTGAAGAAGAAACCCGGTTTCTTTGGTTTGTGGGTGAGCGCGATCGTGTTTCTTTGAGAAACCGGGTTAGAGTGAGATATCTAGTTTTCCCCAACAGCGCTGAAGAAGAAACCCGGTTTCTGCCGTATCGCGCCTCTCCTATCCCCAATCTCAAAGCGCGCCTCTCCCACCCCTGGAACAGATTATTTATGAGTTTCCCGATCTAGTCAAAGAACAAATAGATCATTGTCTTGATTATGCTCGCGATTTGTCAGATTTTAAAACGGTTGCCTAATGAGTTTAAGATTGTTCATCGATCAATGCGTTCCTAACTCTATTATTTTAATACAGATTCTTTTTTTCAATTATCCATGATTCACTAAAAATCAATGCCATGATTACCCTAAACATAGATGAGATTCAACAAAACTTATCGGAATTTATTAAACTGATTCAAGAAGGTAACAGCTTAATTATTACCCAAGCTGATCAACCTATTGCTGAAATTAAACCTATAGGCACAAATCAACTTAAAAAAGAACCTCGTCCTATAGGTTTATGTGAGGGTGAATTTGTTGTTTCTGATGACTTTAATGATCCCCTTCCTGAAGAAATCATTAAACTTTTTGAAAGTCCATTAAAATTATTTTAGATACTCATATATTTCTCTGATTTATTACTAATAATAAACGATTATCTGGAAAATATTATGATGCAATTAGTAATCGAGATAACGAAATTTATCTCAGTGTAGTTTCTGTTTGGGAAGCGACGATTAAATATCAATTAGGAAAATTACTTGTACCAGAATCGCCAGAAATTTACCTTCCCAAACAGCGTGAAAGACATCTAATTTCTAGTTTATCTATTGATGAAACTACGATTACTCAATTAGCTAAATTACCACCTTTACATAATGATCCGTTTGATCGTCTTTTGCTTTGTCAATCTTTAGAGCATGATTTAATCATTATGACAGAAGATAAGGCAATTATTTCTTATCCAATGGCTAACATTTTTTAAATACGGTTGAGCCAAATTGTAATTACTGATAACTTCTGATTCGTCGAGATTTTTTGTACTTTCTGCAAGGAGCTTTTGATTCATTTCCAGATAGTTTGAGATGGCTTCATTCACTACGTCGCTTAAATCCAGATCCCTCAGAGTCGCGATCGCGCCTCTCCCCTCTCCCCATCTCAAAGCCTGCCTCTCCCACCCCCAATCACCAAAAATGTCTCTCTTATCCGAAATCACCAACAGCGCGATCGCGAATTTTTCAATAGACACTCAATTTACACATATAAAAGCTGATTTGCGATTTCATCAGCCGTTAACGTATTTAACAGAATAGCAACCCGTTGAACAATTTCATAGGCATTCTTTTGAGGAATCACAATAATGCCAGAATGTTCCCATCCTTCTGTCATATATTCTAGGTGTAATCGCTCAAAGTCCACGCGATTATGAGTGAGCAAACATCGATCAACAGATGCCGCATAAGCCAATTGTTGCCTATCCCATTGACTCAACATTCCCTCTTCGCTCGTTGTCGTCACATCAAAACCCCTAGCCCGTAACAAAGTAGCTACAAGCCTAGAAACATCTTCATCTGTATGAATAGTTGCAAATAGTTTCATGGTTTTCTCATTGCAGCTTTAACAGCAGGATGAATCAAGTCTTCAGGAATTCGATTACGCTCAATATAAGTATTTATTTCTTCCTGGTTATCCAAATAAAAACTCAGTGCATCAAAAATTTGAGCTAATTTCAGATGAGGTAAGTGCATCGGGATTTCTTCAGGAGTAATACCTAAACGCCACAATTGCACGATCGCACGAACCGAAGTTCTGGTTTCTGCGATAATTGGTTCCCCGTGCAAAATTTCAGGGTGACGTGCGACATAACGCGAAGCAGATTGTGTAGTCATTATGAGATTAGCCGGACACATCGATCTTGATTATAACTTACGCGATTAGACCTCTGGTAAAAATGGGAGCAATGGCAGGGTTAGCCTACCCTACAGTAGTTTTTGGAGATGTCTGCTGATAACTTTGCCAAAAGCTTATATCATAAAACAACTAAAATGTCAAGATATTTCCCAAAATTGTAGGGACACGGCACTGCCGTGTCCCTACCAGGGGCCCTGTCCCTACCCCTGGAAATTGGTATTATTGCTTAAGCGCGAATTGGAACAACACATTACAATCAAAAGGATCAAAATCCTACAAATTAGGAAGCCACTCCTCATATATAAAGAGAGAGGTGTGAATCAAGGAGGCCGAAATTGAACATCCCAAGCTCCATCATTACCCTACTCGTCGGTATTGGTTTGACGATCATTAGCCTCTGGTATGGGCAAAATAACAGTCTGATGCCCGTTGCCGCTTCTGACGAAGCGACTCAAGTCGATGGGTTATTTCAACTCATGTTGACGATTGGCACGGGTTTATTTGTGCTCGTCCAGGGGATACTGATTTACGTCATGATTAAATTTCGTCGTCGTCCCGAAGATAATCAAGACGGCCCCCCCATTCACGGTAATATTCCGCTGGAAATTCTTTGGACTTCCATTCCCGCGGTAGTCGTGTTAGGGATTGGGATTTATAGTTTTGAGGTGTATAACTCAATGGGAGGCCTTGATCCGATGGCCTCTGGGAGTCAAATCGCGATGCACTCTCACCATCACAGGAAAGGAGCCGCGATCGCGGCTCCCCTGTCAGCTTCCTCAGAGCAGAATCCCATGTCTGAGGAGTCCATGTTAAAAGGAAGAACGATCGCGCTTGGCATTGGAGCCTCACCCGAAAATGAAGGCAAAACCGCCCAAGTAGTAGTAAATGTTACAGGGTTACAATACGCGTGGGTGTTTAACTATGCAGATAGTGGCATAACATCGGGAGAATTACATCTTCCCGTAGGACAAGACGCGCAATTAAACATATCCGCGACGGATGTCCTCCATGCTTTTTGGTTGCCACAGTTTCGCATTAAACAAGACGCGATTCCTGGGATGCCAACTGAGTTAAGATTTACCCCTAGAAAGGTTGGTCAATATCCCATTGTTTGTGCAGAACTTTGTGGCGGTTATCACGGTTCGATGCGAACAACATTGATCGTCGAAACCCCCGAAGAGTATCAAAACTGGATCACAAGTCAACAAGAAGTAGCCAGTCAAGATCATCTTCAGGACGCGATCGCGCTTAATCCTCGGAAAATGTCACAAGGCGAATATCTTGCGCCCTATGCAACCGAAATGGGCATTAATGCCAATACCCTTAAGCAGTTAGAAATGGCTAATAGGTAATCGTGAATCGGTAAGAGGTAATAGGGAATCGGTAAGAAATAAGAGGTAATAGGGAAGGTGAGAGAAAGAGGTCAAAAGCCGATAAAAAATCGGATATATCTGTGACTAACCCGTGACATCTATTCACATTTAGGCCTTAATCCCGAACAAAAATATCCCATTACCAATCACCAATTACCGATTACCAATTACCAATTACCATCACCAATTACCAATTACCTCTGCCCTCGATCATTAAAAATTGGTGTTATGACACAAGCACAAGTAGAAAACATCGGGTTTCCCGTTCCAGAGGAACAATCAGAAGAAAGAAATTGGCGAGATTACTTTGGATTTAGTACCGATCATAAAGTCATCGGTATTCAATATTTAGTCACAAGTTTTCTCTTTTATCTCATCGGTGGTGGACTCGCGACAATCATCCGAACCGAATTAGCCACACCCGATCCAGATATAGTCAGTCCTGAACTTTATAACGGATTATTTACTGTTCACGGAACAGTCATGATCTTCCTGTGGATCGTACCCGCGGGTGCCGGAATAGCAAATTATCTGATCCCCTTAATGATCGGGGCAAAAGATATGGCATTTCCCCGTTTAAATGGATTAGCTTTTTGGTTAATTCCAGTGGGAGGAGTGCTACTATTAGCAAGTTTCTTTGTCGAAGCACCCCAAGCAGGTTGGACATCCTACCCCCCCTTAAGTTTAATTTCAGGAAAAGTAGGGGAAGAAATTTGGATTCTCAGTGTCTTAATTCTGGGAACATCCTCAATTTTAGGCGCGGTAAATTTTTCCGTTACGATTTTTCAAATGCGCGCTCCGGGCATGACATTAAATGATATGCCCTTGCTCTGTTGGGCCATGATTTCCGCCTCCGCGTTAATTTTAATTTCCACTCCAGTTTTAGCCGCGGCATTAATTCTTTTGTCCTTCGATTTATTAGTAGGAACAAACTTTTTTAACCCCGCGGGAAATGGCGATCCCATTGTTTATCAGCACTTATTCTGGTTTTATTCTCACCCGGCAGTTTATATTATGATTCTGCCCTTATTTGGGGTGATTTCGGAAGTAATTCCGGTTCATGCTCGTAAGCCCATTTTTGGTTATCAAGCGATCGCGTATTCCAGTTTAGCGATTAGCTTTTTAGGCTTAATTGTGTGGGCACACCATATGTTTACCAGTGGAACCCCCGGTTGGTTACGGATGTTTTTCATGATCACAACCATGATCATCGCGGTACCAACAGGGATTAAAGTATTTGGCTGGTTAGCAACATTATGGGGTGGAAAATTAAGACTCAATAGCGCATTATTATTTTCCATTGGTTTTCTTTCCACCTTTGTGATCGGGGGTATTACAGGGATTATGATTGCATCCGTACCCTTCGATATTCACGTTCACGACACCTATTTTGTGGTAGGACATTTCCACTACGTTTTATTTGGTGGAGCCGTATTTGGCATTTACGCGGCGATTTATCATTGGTTCCCCAAAATGACAGGTAAAATGATGAATGAACCCTGGGGAATTACTCATTTTGTCCTGACATTTGTCGGCACAAATTTAACCTTTATGCCCATGCACGCGTTAGGGTTATTAGGAATGCCTCGACGCGTCGCGATGTATGACCCCCAATTTGCATCTTTGAATGTAGTTTGCACAATTGGAAGTTATATTTTGGCAGTTTCAACCATTCCCTTTATGATTAACGCGATCTGGAGTTGGATCGCGGGACCGAAAGCCTCAAATAATCCTTGGGATGCGTTAACTTTAGAATGGCAAACGACATCACCTCCTCCCATTGAAAACTTCCATAAAACCCCTGTGTTGACGACTGGACCCTATGATTATGGGGTGAAAAAGTCTTTAGGCATTCGGGCAATGGCAAAGGAAGTGATTGGCGATCGCCCCAAGGAAAAATCCATTCCTCTTGGAGAAGCGCAAGTTTCTACTTTTTTCAGTGAGACGACTTCCTTAATGGAAAATGACTCTCCTGATGAAAAGAAAGAATAGGTAATGGGGAATAGGTAATTGGTAATGGGGAATAGGTATTGGGGATTTGGGAATAGTTATAGCACCCGCCAAGACGGTTAGGACAAAAAAACGCCCCATCCCAACCCTATTATCTCTGTAGGGGCGGGTTCGCCCATATAATTGCCACCAAACAGACAGGCCAGAAAACCCGCCCCATCCCCACCCACCAATTCCCAATTAATTGTATGTAATTCGTGGTTGGGGCCTGTTGATGGACATTATTAGTGAGGTGGGGCGGGTTTTTGGAGGTTATTTGTTCGTGGGATAAATTCGGGTGAAACCGCCCCTACAAACCCTAATTGGGGGGTGGGGATCTTTCGCCAACAAATAAATATACCCAGCCTAGATATTTATAAACTCGCCGTGCAACCGCGATGATAAATTGTCCTAACTATCCGGGCGACTGCTATAACTTGATTATTGTTTCCCAATCACCAATCACCAATCCCCATCTATTTCCCAATCCCTACTAATCCCTATTTCCCAATCACCAATCACCAATCACCAATCCCCAATCACCCTGTCATTTCAACGATTAATAGGAAAAGAATCATGCAGAGTCAAACAATAGATGCAGGCAATATCGCCGTAAACGAAGCCGAAAAAGTGGCAGAAGCCCATCACGAAGAGCATCACGATTATCGTTTATTTGGTATCTTTGTCTTTCTGTTTGCAGAAGGCATGATTTTCTTCGGATTATTTGCCGCGTATCTGGTATTTCGGGCTACCGCGATCCAATGGCCTCCAGAAGGAATTGAACGGGAATTATTAGTCCCAATCATTAATACTGTCATTCTGATTTCTAGTAGTTTTGTTATGAATCGAGGCAATGCTGCTATTAAAAAGAATGATGTCGCGGGCTTAAAACTTTGGTTGACTCTAACCGCGATCATGGGTATTATATTCTTAGGCGGTCAAGCTTATGAATATAGTCAATTAACCTTTGGTTTGACGACGAATATTTATGCCAGTTCGTTTTATGTAATGACGGGTTTTCACGGGTTGCACGTTTGTTTTGGCGTGTTAGTAATTGGCATGGTTTTATTACGATCACTGAAAACCGGACATTATTCCAGCGAATCCCATTTTGGGGTAGAAGCGGCCGAAATTTATTGGCACTTTGTCGATGTCATTTGGGTAATTTTGTTTTTGTTGTTATATATCCTGTGATGTTTAAATTTTGATTCGGTTATTGATGAGAGGCGACGGGGTTAAACCTGTCGCTTTTTATTACCTGAGTTGGTTTTGCTGAGTAAAGAAAAGAAAGGCGCGATCGCTCGGAGCTACCGCACCTTAATAAATCTGCCTAATTACGATTCAACCAATTAACTAAATCCGCCTCGGTTTGAAAATCCAATAATGCCTCACCCAAATCCTCGACTTGCTCAATGGATAAATCTCGAATTTGAGCCTCTAAGGAGGGATTCAAACCTCCTAAACGGCGATTGACTAGGCGCAAAACCAAGGCAATTTCTCGCTCAATTCCTTGATTAATTCCCTGTTGCATCCAACTGGTGACAATCTCCATTACTTGTTCCTCCTCGACTAATCCGATGGTATCAATTTCCGCCTTGAAAATGGCTTCTTCTTCATCATTTAACCGCAGATAAGTATCCACAAAACCGGAAATTAACTGCATTCTTGCCGGATCTAAGCGTAAGGTTGCTAACAGTCGCAAACATTCGGCTTTTACCTTGGCTCGCTCTTTGGGTTGAATTTTCATTTTCGCCATCAACGCGGCTGCTACAGGATTTTGTTGTTGGAGAAAATCCCGCCAATTCAGTCGATTTAGTTGAATGGCTACATAACTAAATTCTAACACTGCGCGATCGGGAAATTTCACTATATACTGATTTCCTTCTGCCCGTTGGGGACTATCAAAGGAAAAGAGCGCGACGGGATAAATGGGTAAGCCATATTTTTCATCGAGTCGTGCAAAATAATGAAACATCCGCCGTTCAAATTCCGGTTGGCTATAGGATTGAGTTTCGAGGTGAATCAGAAAACAGGTTGATTTTCCTTGAAATCTGGGGCTAATAAATCGACTTTCCGACGCTCTCCCGATGTGACATCGGTGAAGACTTCTTCGGGAAGAAAGGAAATTGAATCCCTTTCCATATACTGAATTACATCGGGTAAGAATAATTCCAGAAACTCCCAAAAGAAGGTTGATAGTAATTCTTTGAAAAGGCGATCATGATCGATATTTTCTGCTCTTGTTTGCATCAATTCATGCTCCTTTGTAAGTGTTTTTCTTATTTTATCATGGCTTATTTCGAGATCATCAAATCATTTTTTATGAACCACTAAGGCACAGAGGACACGGAGAAGATATAATTAAGAGAAAAGAGAGGATAACTCAATTAAATCACCTACTTTATGGATTTTTACAAGGGAGTTTTATAGACTTGGATCAACTTTCCGGTTAAATTTTCCACTAAGGAAATCGCATTACTAATGCGTATCGCCATCCGTTCCCTATCTTCATCATCGGTACACGCGATAATGCCAAAATGATTAGGTTGTTAGGGGGCAACCACGGGGGGATTGCCCCTACCTTAATCGTTGAAAATCACGTCGATCTAATGTCAATACAGCACGATTTTGATTAATCGCAAATTCCAAAACATTATCATCAGGAAGACTCGCATTTCCAGCTTCCTGTACTGTGAGAACATTATGACCGAAATCTCGTAATAATTCCACTACTTTTCGGGGAAATTGTTCGCATTTCATACAGACGTGCCATTTACTCTTATTCCTCATTTTCTCTGATAGCTGTGGCAATTTCTTCTGGGTTGGCTTCAGCATAAACCCAAGCATTTGCTAAGTCAGCCGCGGATAAGGTAGGATAATCATAAAGCAGTTGAGTTTCACTAATCCCTAAATTACGAGCATTTACCAGTACCCAAACAGGAATACGAGTGTTTTCGATGCAAGCTTCTCCGCCACAAACACCTGTTTTTTTTGTAATTCCCCGCCAATTTTTGTTAAGACTCTGGGTTAATATTTGAATGACTTCTGCTTTTTCCGATGGGATAAAACGAGCAGTTGTGCTTCTAATTCTTTTGTTGTCATAAGCTTTTAATTTGGTTATTATTGATTTTTGTTGCTCGACATAGACATGGTTATTTTAACAATAAATTTCTATTTTGTCAAGGTGTTATTGCTATTTCCTTATTATTTTCGGTAAATATGATAGAGAGGCACGATCGCGCTTCTTTCCCGTGTCAAAAATATTTTTTTGATGAACCACAAAGGCCGATTAGGACACGGAGAAGATATAATTAAGAGAATTAAGAGAAGAATCCGGCGCGATCGCGTCTATTTAAGCAGTCCCTATAGATAATTAATTTTAATATTTATTTTCTGCTAGTGCGTATTTTAGCTTTCTCATAAGCAGGATCATGTTCATCAAAACTTATAATCTTAACCCATTTAGGTGCGGAGGCATCATAGATGCGATATACAAGTCGATAAGCTATTTCACCATAATCTATCTCTAAGGCACGGTATCCGGCTAAATCTCCACGTTTACCATAAGTAGGATAACCTTGACAGTTATAGGGATCAGTCATTAAGAGAGGTTTATAAATTTTGGAAAAATCCTCTCTTAATTCCTGGGGAAGTGATGGCATATCTTCTCGATCAAAATCTGGGTGTGTCTTCAACAAATATCTTGATTTTGTCGTCACGAGTCTTTTCTTCTTATCCCTAAATTACCTGTGTTTCTCTGTCTTTTGATGAGTGTGTTTTTAAAGCTTTAATACAAGCTAAAAAATAATCTATTAATTCGATGGTTTCTTGCCAATCGGCAACTGTAACCTCTTCAAAGTTTATCAATTTACGGGCTTGATTATCCTCTGAGAGAATGGCAATATTTTCATCATCTATCAGATAGAGAGGGTTATGATCAAGGGGATTTTCTTCCTCTGCTAATAGTTGTTCTTCTCTAATTCGCTTTAAGGCTTTCCCTTCGGCTTTATCAGGATCAAGATAAATCAGGGCACCATTCTCGCCTCTGAAGGGGATACCCTTTGTTTTTTCTGGGCTACGAGTTGGAGTTTCTGCCATTTTTTCTTGTGTGTTTTTTTAATGGGTTAGCTTAATTTTAACTCAACCGAATATCTGTGTCAAGTTATTGATATTGCTGAGGACTGTCTATTTTGTCAAGGAGTTATTGCTATTTCCTTATTATTGTTGGGTAAATATGAGAGAGAGGCACGATCGCGCTTCTTTCCCAATCTTTTTTTTTGAACCACAAAGGCCGATTAGGACACAGAGAATATATAATTAAGAGAATTAAGAGAAGAATCATGCGCTTTTTTTGAGACAGGTAATATTTAGCTTCCCATTACCAATTACCCATTACCAATTACCAATTACCCATTACCCATTATCCTTTAAAATTTGCCCTTGATTATCAATTTTTAGTGGCGTTTTAGGAAAATCAGATTTTATTAAATCTCGAATTAACCCTACGATCGCGAAGTCATTATCAATGCTGGGTACTCCATTCCCATCAAGTTTGATCGGAATAATTTTCCCCGACACAAAATCCCCTTGAGGATTCATTTTTACCTCTAAAATTAAGGTTTTCCCTAATTCCCCAGCCGTTGATAATGTCCGATATCCCAAAAAATTACCCAGAGAATACGCGATTAATTTGCCTTTATACAATTCTAATGCCCTTGCCACATGGGGGCCATGTCCTAAAATTAAATCTGCTCCTGCATCAATCATCCCATGAGAAAAAGCAATCATATTTCCCCTATTTTCTCCTAAAAAATATTCATTGGCATTCTTCACATGACGTGCCCCTGTCCCCTCCGCTCCCGCGTGAACGGATATCACAATAATTTCGGCATTCTCTTTCGCTTTTTTGACTAAATTTTGACCTTCCTTAATATCTAATAAAGTATTATGAACATCCCCATAATTACTAAAACCAATAAACGCGACTTTTACTCCCTTCACCGTTTCATAGTGAATTTCATTTTTCTTACCAATGCTGTTCATTCCGGCATTATTAATATTATTTATGGTATCCTTAAACCCTTGTTCATGAAAATCCCAGGAATGATTATTGGCAATATTTAAAATATCAAATCCGGCATCTTTTAATACCTTTACATAACTTGGCGGGGTCCGAAATGCAAATACTAATCCCCTTCCCATCGTTTTCGAACTATAGGCATAATCCGTTAAGGTTCCTTCATAATTACCAAACAAAAGATCCGCGCCACTTAAATAACCTTTGACATTACTAAATAAACTGTCTTTATCCTGGGGTAATTTATTGTAAGGATAATTGGTCCCTGGAATGATATCGCCTACGGCTTTGATACTAATTATTGTATCCGATGTTGGCTGTAATTCTATCTTGGGTATTTTTAATGTCGTGACAAGTGTGGCTGAGGGTGTCGGAGATACGATCTCGCCTTGTTTTTCACTATTGGGAGTTTTAGGGATCGAAACACTGGGAGACGGTGCAGGGGTTTTCAGAATGTTTGAAGGCGAAACTTTTGGAGATGGTAAAGGCGTTTTTACATTGGGTGTCTTCGGGGTTGATATCTGGGGAGAAGATGATGCTTTTGGAGTAATAGAAGTTTTCGCACTCGCGGGTTTAGGTGCAGGAGAAACGGTTTTTCCCTTTTCTATTTTGGGAGAAATAGTCGAACTGGGAGAGGGTGTTTGGGGAGTTAATGGTGAGTTACGCAGACGTTTGATTTGGGTATTGAGGACAAATCCTGATAGGGGTAGAAAAATTAACGCGATCGCGCCGACAAATAACCACGATTTCTTCACGGGTTTCTGTTTAGTTTTACCCGATGAGATAACTGTCGTGGGAGAAAGAGACTTGGTAACGGGTGAAGAAGACACGATCGCGGTTTTTAATTCAATCGTTTTCGCCCACGCGGGTAACTGTTGACCAATGAGACGACCATAAATGGTAACATTGGTGATATCTTCGGGATCGAGGCGATGTAGTCCATTTTCAATCACACGGATGCAAGAGTCTTGGGGCGGTAATTGCTCTGACTCTACTAGAATATAGAGATACTCTTTCTCACGGGTGGTTTTTACGCTAAACCCTTGACTGGCGAATGCTTCATTGAGAAAAAACGCGATCGCGCGATGATCTCCCTGTTTCGCTAATCCTAATATTTCATGGCGACTCATAATTGGTTTACCCCTAATAAGACTGATATTGGCAATTGCACATTTTCTAGACTTTATCAATTTTAAACCTCGTGGAGTCAAATCGCGTTTCTCTGTTTGGTGAGTTACATAAGCAATCCACCTAAATCCCGCGAAAAAAGGGGGACTTTGAGAGTTCCCCCCTTTTTAAGGGGGGATCATCTAACTGACTACCTGCTGAAAGTGAAAATTGCTATAATTTAATGCCTCTGAGGAGATTTCTTTGCTTACTATGCGTCAGTGCTGATATCTTGGAAAAGGTTTCCTCAGAATAAAGATACTCTTAACAATATGACAGATCATAGTCAATCGGGAAATGAACGATCGCGCCGTTGCATCTTAGTCACAGGAGGCGCGGGTTTTATTGGCTCAAATTTTGTCCATCATTGGTGTCGTCACTATGGGCGCGATCGGATGGTAGTCTTAGATGCCCTCACCTATGCCGGGAATCTTCATAATCTTACTACTTTACAAGACCAACCTAACTTTAAGTTTGTTCAAGGAGATATTCGCGATCGTGCCCTGATTGACTCCCTTCTCCAAAGCGAAAATATTGATACCATCGCCCATTTTGCCGCGGAGTCTCACGTCGATCGCTCCATTTTAGGACCGGGTGCATTTGTCCAAACTAATGTCGTTGGTACTTTTACCCTCTTAGAAGCCTTCCGTCATCACTTCAATAGTGCATCATCTTCCCAACAGGAAATAATGCGCTTTCTTCATGTCTCTACCGATGAAGTCTATGGAAGTCTTAACCCCGATGATCACCCTTTTACCGAAACAACTCCCTACAGTCCAAATAGTCCCTATTCTGCCTCCAAAGCCGGAAGCGATCATCTCGTGAGAGCCTATTATCATACCTATGGCTTACCCACGTTAATTACTAATTGTTCTAATAATTATGGCCCCTATCATTTCCCAGAGAAATTAATTCCCTTAATGTGTATTAATATACTCTTAGGGAAACCCTTACCCGTCTATGGTGATGGTCAAAATGTCCGAGATTGGCTCTATGTTTTAGATCATTGTAGTGCCTTAGATACCGTTATTCATAAAGGAAAACCGGGTGAAACTTATAATATTGGCGGGAATAATGAAGTCCAGAATATTGACTTAGTAAAAATGTTATGTCAGTTAATGGATGAATTAGCTCCCGATTTACCCATAACTCCCAGTGAAAAATTAATTACCTTTGTTAAAGATAGAGCCGGCCACGATCGCCGTTATGCCATTGATGCTACCAAAATTAAAACCGAATTAGGATGGAGTCCCTCTGTTACAGTTGAACAAGGTTTGCGACAAACTGTCACTTGGTATCTGAATCATCGAGACTGGTGGGAACCCCTTTTATCGGAAGAATATCAAGCTTATTATCGACAAGTTTATGCCCATTAAATAACACCAGTTGCTCCTGACTCTCAAAGCCACAATCCACGGTAGGGGCGGGTTCACCGAAATCTTTGATACTCACCGACAAATCAGATAAACCC
>JBEDKD010000224.1:0-3586 GCA_041172365.1 Cyanobacteriota bacterium
AATCTGTAATACCCATTACTCATTACCCATTACCTACTACCCATTACCCATTACCTCACAATTATTTTCGCAAATAAGACACCAAAGCTTCTAATCCTAAACGATAACTATCGGAGCCAAAACCGCTAATCTGTCCCAGCGCGATCGACGCGAGATAAGAATGATGTCTAAATTCTTCCCTACGGTAAATATTACTTAAATGAACTTCTACCATTGGTATATTCACAGCCGCGATCGCGTCCCGAATCGCGATACTGGTATGAGTATAAGCCCCCGCGTTAATCAAGATTCCGTGACATTGATTCAGAGCCCCATGAATCGCGTCCACCAAAACCCCTTCATGGTTAGACTGTTGGATCGACAATTGTACCTCAAGCGTCCGCGCCTGAGATTCTAACATTTGATTAATATTTGCCAAAGTCGCGCTACCATAGACCCCCGGTTCCCGCAAACCCAATAAATTCAAATTCGGTCCATGTAAAATTAAGATATGTAACAATTTTTTGCCAACCTCTATTCAAATCATTAATTAAATATTAAGATTTCATCCGTGAATGAGTCAATGCTCATCAAACAGATACCCACGCGAAGCACAATGGACATCGCGTGGGGGATTGGGAGTTAACAAAAAAATTCCCCCTCGGACTGAGCGATAAGGCAAAGAGTACGAACTCGGACTACCGATAACGCTTTTGATCGTTAACTGGAATGGGAATGGGAATAGGTTCGGCTTCGGGTTCAGATTCAGGGCCCAAGAGAGCATCGATCAGCTTGCGAGCCCATTCTTTAAGTTGTTCCAGCACCTTTTCAATGTAGTCCATTGAACCGATTGCTCCTTCTTTTGTAGGCTAAATGACTGGACTGATGGCTTTTCTACAAGACTTATAGCAAGTTGATAACAACTTTTTTGCTTGTTTCCTGATTCTCGAATGGGTAGTCAACAGATTCGTGTTGACAGGAGTTAGTTCCTTTGCTTCGCTCAGGAAGCTGAACCATCCCTACTCACAGGTATTTAAGATCAGTCTCTTCTTCCATCATAACGAATCTTTACAAATAATCAAGGGGTATGTATTTCTATCTTTTTCTTTTCAAAAAAGCATAATCATTTATTTTTTCTTCCTTCTTCTTTCTTCCTTCTTCCTTCTCCCTTCTTCCCTATATAATTGGGGAGTAAAGTTGACGTGGCAAAAAGTGATCGCGATCTATCCGGGCAGTTTTGACCCAATTACCCTGGGTCATCTCGACATTATGGAGCGAGGCTGTAAACTATTTGAGAAGGTGATCGTCGCGGTGTTACGCAATCCCAATAAGACACCACTATTTACAGTGGAAGAACGTTTAGATCAGATCCGTCGCTCGACGCAACATCTGTCTAATCTAGAAGTAGTCAGTTTTGAGGGTCTAACGGTACACTATGCGAAGATGCGAAACGCGACAGTCCTCTTGCGGGGCCTGCGAGTGCTTTCTGATTTTGAAATGGAACTCCAAATGGCCTATATTAATCAAACTCTGATGGGGGAGATTGAAACGGTTTTTCTGCCTGCTTCTAACGAATACAGCTTTTTAAGTAGTAGTGTTGTGAAGGAGATAGCTAAATTTGGAGGCCCCGTCGATCATCTTGTTCCGAACCATGTCGCCCTAGATATTTACAACAGATGTTACGCCAGCAGGAATCAACTCGAATCGAACCCGACAGTAATGGAGTCAACTCTGAGAACGAATCCTCTCAAAGTGGAGCATCCTATGGAGAATCAGCGCGAACTCCCAACGTAGATATTCAACAGGAATTGAATCGCTTAGAGGAGATCATCCTTGATAGTCCTCGCATTCCTTTAACTCGACGTACCTTCGTCGATGAGGAACAGTTGTTGGAGCAGTTGGATTTAGTTCGCCTCAATTTGCCGATCGCGTTTCAAGAAGCAGAATTAATTATCCGTCATAAGGATGAAATTCTCGAAGACGCGGAACTTTATGCCCAAGAAATTATTGAGGAGGCTCAACGTCGTGCCGCGGAGATTTTAAATGAAATGGGATTGATTCAACAGGCACAACAGGAAGCTGATCGGTTACGTCAGCAAGTACAACTTGACTGTGAAGCAATTCAACAGGCTACTCTGGCTGAGATTGAACAACTGCGTTATCAATCTCAACAGGAATTAGAACAACTGCGGACTAACGCGATTAGGGAAATTGAAGATATCCAAAATGGCGCGGATGATTATGCTGATCATGTCTTAGGAAATTTAGAACAACAGCTTTCCGATATGTTGCGTATTGTTCAGAATGGCCGTCAACAGTTGGATGATCATCAATAGGTTTTCCCCTATCTCAATTGTCAAGTCTAAAGTTTATTATTAATTGTCCATCCCAACCGGGTTGGCTGTTGATAAACCCGTTTAAGGGTATTAATATCTCTAGGGGAAATAGAGATGGGGTTTCTGATTTGTGAAAAATACATCACGTCTGTTTCTACTGGACTATGCCCCCAAATTCCTAACGCGTGGCCTAATTCATGTCTGGAGGCTGATGCTACATATTTTCCCACTTGTGTTGGACTTAAATAAATTGTAAAACGGTGGGATAACGTCTCTTGAGTTCCTTCTTGATGTATATATATTTCATAACGAGTTTCGGCTGAACGTGCTCTTTCTCCTGGTTTTAATGGGGGATTTTGACGATAAATTTTAATATCTGCATCTTCTTCTTTTGCCACTATTTCTAATGGTAAATATGCTTCCCATTCCTGTACACCACTAGATACCAGTCTTACCCATTCCTCGGATAAATTGGTTTTTTTCGGTGATTCAATGAATACTTTTATCGGAAAATTTGACCAAATTAATTGTCCGAATTGTGGCGGTTTGATTTGAGGAAAATAATCACCACTTTCCGTGACATCTTGCCAATTTTTTAATCTTTCTGGTAAAGGATGAATTGCTAGAGGGGGTAATTGTTCGGGAAATTCATTTGGACTACTTGCCTGAGTTTTTAGGGGAATATAAATAACAAAAATTAGTGATATTATTACTAAATAAAAAAAAGTTAATAATCGTTTTTTTTTATTTCTTATATTAGAGCATTTTTTTACCATTGACATTACCTAAATATTGACGACTAAACTATTGGTAATATCAAGTCCGGTTGATTAATCATTAAATATTGATTAGGGGCGGGTTTACTAGATATCTGACTTCTAGTTAAGATATTGGCGAACCCGCCCCTAGGGTGATTCGGTGTATTTAATCAGACTTGATATAACGCGATTCTGTGAGTCACGTTACCAAAAAAAGATTATTTAGGTTGTAACCAACCAGCACTTAAAACAACAGTTAATCCCATAAAAATCACAGACAAAGCCCAAGTGGTGCGATTAAGGGTTGTTTCAGCACTTTTGGTACTGGTAAATAATTGGGCTTGCCCCCCGATACCGCCGATACCATCACCTTTGGGACTGTGTAATAACACTAAAACAATGATACCAACCGCGGAGCCTAACCAGATAAATTGTAATACTTGAACAATAGACATAGGTAATGGGTAATGGGTAATGGGTAATGGGTAATGGGTAATGGGGATTGGGTAATGG
>JBEDKD010000225.1:0-12162 GCA_041172365.1 Cyanobacteriota bacterium
TCAATATTATGTTGAAAGCTTTGGCGGGTACGCCCTTCATCGTCACAGATGATGCCATCGAGATATTTTCCGATGTCGGGATTGTCCCCAATGTCTGATATCTATCGCGTAAATGTACCACAATGAGGATAAATATCCCAAGGGCGATCGCGCATAACCTTTGATGTCCCTCGACGGCTATGGGACTTACATCGCGCGGCATCGGTGGGTATAACACCAAGATCAAGAAAAACAAAAAAAACCCAAGGAAAAAAGTGCGGATGGTAACAAAAGCTCATCTCGGCAGTGTGCATGATAATAAAGATGTTAAATTAGAGTAATTGGGTAAAGAATATCTCCAGAAAGAGAGGAATCTGTGTCAAGGGTCGATTTCAGGGGGTTTTCACCCTTGTCCATTCAGATCGCGTGTCCCCAAAAGTTTTCTTCTGTGTCCGCGATCGCCTTGGCGCGTTTTGTGTAAAAATGATTTGCCTTTTTGAAAAAGTATTAAAGTATGAATGAATCAACCCTTCCCCCCCGTAGTTCATCCCAGCACACCGAGAAAGTGGAATTGTCGGTTCACTTAGATTCGGAACTTCTGGACCAAATTCAACATCTGACAAATGATCCGAGTAAGGTTGTGGAAACCGCGATTAGACAATGGCTCAGAGGAGAGCGTCGAGAAGATGATTTGGCTTTACCATTGCGTCGGAACCCTCCGGTACCTCCCCGTGGAGAATGGAATGATTGAGTCAAACCTTCTTGGGAAAGCTCCTTCGTTGAGGTATTGCTAAACTAGACAAATCCCCCGAAAAAGTTATAATTTAGTTGGGATAGATATTGTACAAAAGTAGCAAATTTCCAGAATGTCTAATGAGTCATGGGTTTTGAGTTTTCGGTTGTGAGTGAAAGGGATCTTTGTTCCCCATAAATGCCTTTTGCCGAGATCGATCGAAACTCAAAACTCCGTACTTAGAAAAAACATTCGAAGTTCTGTAACTTTGGCAATGATGGTTTCATTACTCATCCCAGTCTCAGCTATTCCCTTGATCTGACTCAGTTGTATCGCTCCTAATATACATCTGTGATCTTTTGAGGGTTTCTCCCATGAATAACCAAACCGATTACCTTTTATTTAACAATGCTCCTGTGGACTGTTTGCCCGCTTTAGGAGCAGAATTTGTCTTCATTCACGATGCCCGTGGTCAATATTTATCATTTTATTGGTCACAGGCGGATGCCAATCATCTTAATCCTGAAAGGGTTGTAGGGCATCATCTGACGGATACCTTTGGTCCGGTTCCGCTAAAACCCTATTTAGATCGGGTAACGCGTGCATTACAGTTTCTCATTCCTGAACGCTTTAGTTATCCGTTTTTCTATAAAGAGCAATATTTTCCGTTAGATTTGATCATCACTCCGGTGATGACAGGAAGTGGGGAGGCCTCGACGGTATTAGTTATGGCCAGACATTTGCCTCATAAACTCTCTCAATATGATCAGAGAATTGATCAGGCGACTGCTTATCCGGCACTTCCTTCTCATAATATGGATCTGCATCAAACAATGGTAAGTCGCATGGCAGGGCAAATGCGTCGCACTCTGGCTCCTACATCAGAATTGTATTACAAACTCTCTAGTCAAATTGCCCAGAAGATTCGTCGGACTCTTGATCTGGAAACGATCTGGCAACAAACTGTTAATAGTTTAGGGCAAGTTTTAGATGTGAGTCGTTGTTTTATCTGTCCTTATCAGTCTGAGCATAAGGAGGAAAATGAAGCAAATGACACCACGAATCCGGTTTTGTTAGGGGAACAATCTGTTAGTCTCACCAAGCTAAATGTAGTCACGGAGTATTGCCAAGAGCCATATCCTCCGATGTTGGGTTTAGAGTTAACCCTTGAGGAGCAACCAGGTTGGAAAGAGGCTTTAATTAGTCTTGAACCGATCGTGGTGGAACGGACTCCGGGGGTTGATGATCCTTTTCCAGTACATTCAGTTTTGGTGGTAGCTACTACTTATCAAGATCAACCTAATGCTTTGATTGTTTTGCATCAGTGTGATGAGGTGAGACAATGGGGCGCGATCGAGTTGGAATTTGTGCGGGAATTGGCTTCTCAAGTGGGCACCGCGATCGCCCATGCCACTCTTTATCAAGAGTTAGAAAAAACTCGCGGGGAAGCCGTCGCCCTTGCCAAGTTTAAAAGTCAATTTTTAGCGAGTACCTCTCAGGAACTTCGGACTCCCCTTAATGGCATTATTGGGTTTCTGAATTTGATGCTTGATGGGGTGATTGATGATCCTGATGAACAACACGAATTTCTCTTAGAGGCTTATCACTCATCCTTACGTCTCTACCAGATCATTGAGGCACTTTTATACATCGCGAAACTTGAAGCGGGTAACTCCCCGTCCCTTAATTTAGCTCCTTTCAAGCTCAATGAAGTTCTGGATAATGTCGAAAATTTAACCAGAATTAAGGTTCAGGAAAAAAAATTGACCTGGCAAATCAATAAGCTTCCCACTGAAGATGAAGTTATTGTCTATGGGGACGATAAAGCTTTGCTAAATGTCCTGTTAAATTTAGTGGGAAATGCCATTAAATTTACCAAAAAAGGCGGAATTGTTCTGACGGTTTCTCTGGAGAAACAAAGAGCCGAAAATGTAGATAAAAAGTTTCCCCGAATGGTGAAAATTTCTATTTGTGATACGGGAATTGGCGTGGCTTTGGAGAAACAAAATAAGTTATTTCAGCCTTTTTATCAAGTGAATGCTGAATCATCAAACCATCTGGCTAACCCCTGGGGACTCGGTTTAGGTTTGGCAATTTCCCAAGACTTGATTGAGGCGATGGGGGGAACATTGAATTTTTACAGTTTGGGAGAGGGACTGGGCTCTACGGTGACGTTAACGATGCCTCTTTATCAAGTGCCTGTGATGATTTCCCAACAGCAAGAGGTCGATTTTTGGAATTTTTTAAATTTGCTTTAGTGTGATCAAAAAAATTTGCCCTTGCTTGATTAATAAACTTTTTTTTTGTGAAAATAGGGGGACTTTTTGGGGCCAAGATAGTCATGTTGTCTCTATTTTTGATGTGAGAGGGAACGCGATCGCGTGTCAGATAAAGTCTGTCATTATTAATATCAATATTGGTATAATCTTGTTCGTGACACCTATCATTTATATACCTAACACTTAATCGAAAATGTCGAATTTTGCCTTAACTCTTGACTCTCCTCAACAGGAACACCCCGCGGGTGGTTTAGAGCCTTCTCGCTTTGATTGCCATGAAGTCTGGTATCCTATTTCTTTTGTTGCCGATCTCGATAGGGCTATTCCCACTCGTTTCACCATATTAGAGCAAGATATAGTCATTTGGTGGGATAAAAATGGCTCTAGTTGGCGTGTTTTTAACGATCAATGTCCCCATCGTCTCGCGACTCTTTCCGAGGGCAGAATTAATGAAAATGGACTGTTAGAATGCCCTTATCATGGTTGGACGTTTTTAGGATCGGGAGAATGCGATCGCGTCCCCCAACAACCACCAGAAGGAAACGCTCCAAAATCTCAACGTGCTTGTGTGAAATCCTATCCCATCGCGATCAAACAGGGATTATTATTTATTTATCCAGGTAAACCGGAAAATGCAGAATTAACAAAAATTCCCATTGTCGAACCCATCGAAGAAACTCCCGATGAATGGGTATGTTTTAACATCATGCGAGACTTACCCTATGATGCTTTAACCTTAATGGAAAATCTCCTTGATCCGAGTCATCTTCCTTATACTCATCATAAAACTGTGGGAAATCGCGTCAATGCGGGACCAGTAGAATTAGAGGTAATTGAGTCAAACCGTCAAGGGTTTAAAGGTTTTTGGAAAGAAGGGCCAAGAAAGGGAACTTTAGGAAGTCAAGAAACTATTTTTATCGCGCCCGGTTTGATGTGGCATGATATTACTTCTAATAAATCTCGCAGAAGTTTAACGGTGGCTTATGCCACTCCTATTCGTAAGGGAGAATGTCGTTTATTTGCCCGTTTTCCTTTTAAGTTTCCTTCTAAGTTGACTTCGTTTTTAATGAAATCAACACCGACTTGGTATTTACATCTCGGACAAAATGGTGTACTGGAAGATGATCAAATTTTCTTACATTATCAAGAGCGTTATTTGGAAGCAATGGGAGGGAGTGAAAATTTTGCTAAGGCGTTTTATCTGCCGACTAAGGCCGATCGTTTTGTGATGGAGTTACATCAATGGATTAATTTATATAATGGGCAACCTTTCCCTGGTGAAAAGTTATCCCCTCCTTTATCTAAAGAGATTCTTTTAGAGAGATATCATTCCCATACGAAACATTGTGCTAGTTGTCGTGGCGCGTTAGCTACTATTAAAAAAGTGAAAATCGCGGTTGTGGTAATGGGCGCGATCTCCTGGTTGCTCTTACCATATTTAACGTTTTTTGTCAAGTCAAATCTGATATTAGGGGGAAGTATTTTAGGCGCGATCGTGATAATTGCAGGAATAACATGGTTAAAATTAAATAACCTAGAAAAACAATTTTATCAAGGTCGAGAAATACCCCCTCGCAACTTCCCAGAAAAACCCTAGGTTATACCAATTCCCTAGGGAAAAAATTATATCTCATCTTTAGTCGAAACGCGTTTCGACTGATCTGGGGAAATCAAAGAAAACACCAAGACACCAAGACACAAAGGGGTAAATTTCTCTACTTGTTCGAGACTCTTTATTTTCTTTCCTTAGTGCCTTAGTGCCTTAGTGGTAAAACCAAGGCTCACCTCAGAGTATGATGTGGGGAAATCACATAAAACACCAAGACACCAAGACACAAAGGGGTAAATTTCTCTACTTGTTCGAGACTCTTTATTTTCTTTAATTTCCCCCCTTATAGTGATGGAGAAGAAGTCGATGATGGCGAACCAGATGGTGATGGGGAACCCGTTGGAGGAGTAGTTTGACTACAAACTTTGCTCTCATAAGGAAAATCTATCACTACTTGATAAAGTTTCGCTTTTTCCGTGGTGGGAAAATCAAGTTTTTTCACCTGCTCTAAACCCGATTTATCCAGAATTGGTGAACCCGTTTTCGCGATCCATTCCGGCTCCGCGGCAATTTTGCCATCGGGTTTTACCACAACACCAATAACCCCTTGTCCCGTTAATTTATTAGGGCAAGCTTCTTGGGGATAAGTAGTAGCACCTCGTAGGGGAGATGTCGTTTCTAAACCCGGATAAACTCCTTTGTATTTGTTAAACATGGACTGATAAACAGTTACCGCATCAATATTAGCTTGTTGTTGCGGTGAAACAGTCCCCGGTGTAGGAGGATTACTACTACAAGCTTGGCTATCATAAGGAAAATCCACCACAACTTGATAAAATTTCGGTTTTTCCGTGGGGGGAAAATTAAGTTTTTTCACTTGCTCTAAACCCGATTTATCCAGAATTGGCGAATCCGTTTTCTTAATCCATTCGGGTTCGGAGGCAATTTTGCCATCGGGTTTTACCACAACACCAATAACACCTTTTCCCGTTAATTTATTAGGGCAAGCTTCTTGGGGATAAGTAGTAGCACCTCGTAGGGGAGATGTCGTTTCTAAACCCGGATAAACTCCTTTGTATTTGTTAAACATGGACAGATAATCATTTCCCACATCAATATTAGCCTGTTGTTCCGGTGAAACATTTCCTGGTTTAGGATTTGAGTTAATAGGATTATTCTTTTTGTTGTGAGCCTCGAAAATTTTATCCGCGGTAAACACATCTTGCGAAAATTTAGGACGTACTATGAGGCGATTATTATCTTGATTCGATCCATTATTAGTTGTAGGATCGGAAGGAGGTGTTGGTATTTGAGGCGGTGGAGGAGTGGGTATTTGACTGAGTGGAGGTATTAGTCTTGTATTATCTCTCGGCATAAAATCTTCAGGACGAGGGGCTCGAACTTGAGGCTCTTTTGTCAAAAGATTTAATATTTCTTCACTTCTTTTCCCATCATTAGAAGGAAAAGAGGAAGGGGGAGGTACAATGGTTCTGGGAATTGATGTAATAGGATCTCTAACGGGCAAACGTTCCCCTATCTGTGGTAAATTTCCCGTCATCGGAACTCGGGGTTGAGAGGGTAATTCCATCGAAGAAGGTGGTGGTGGTGGAATTAAATTCGCGATAGATGGGGCGGGTTCAACCGGAATTGATGATAATAAATTAGGGTTAGCCGGACCGGGTGTAAAGGAAAAGTTGAAGGATGATTTAGGAGAAACTTCTTGGGGTAAACGTTTCGCTTCATCGGGGGTTAATTGTACAACTTTGACAGGTTTTTGAAGGTTTACGGGGTCTGCATACAAACGCCAATAGGGTAAACTAAAGGCTAAAAGGCCATGTAATACAGTGGATACTCCGATCGCCCATAGGGGTAAAATTAACGGGTTTTCTATTTTTATTTCTAGTTCTGACATAACATTAAATTTTACAAATTACTTGTTTTTTATCCCTGGAGTTGACATTTTTGATCTCTTCTATAATACTAGGTTTTTTGTCAACCCAAGGGAGTGAATTTGAGATGGGTTGGTTGGGTTGACATTTTTGATATCTTCTCTAGTTGAGAGGGTTTGTTTATCAACCTAACCTACTTCACTATTGAGATGGGTTGGTTGGGTTGAATTTTTGATATCTTTTATAGATGAGAGGGTTTTGTTATCAACCCAACCTACTTTACTATTCAGTGACTTGAATGTACATTAAGGAAACATAGGGTAATTTTAATGATCGTCGATCGCGTCGCCGCGGATAAATAAATTGGGTGGGTTGAGTCGCGTATTCTACAATTACAGTATAACGCGGGTGAAATTACCAAACAGCGCGATCGCAGGGGGTATCCCCAAGGCTCCCGCAGCCCATCAGGGGGCTTTCACCCTCAATGATTCAGGATCGGGGGGGCCCACACTGAGGCAGTATTAAAGTACCCAGTGGCACAAGTCTTGAGCATTTTAGATTAGAGCTTTACCATTTTAGATGAAGGCAGTCCCTTCCATCTCGATTAAATTTAAAGGATAAATCAGGGCCCCATTCGCGATCGCGTTACAAATATCCCAGACTTCGACACCTCGTAAAGATAAACCCTTTAACTCCGACAATAAAAACCATTTAGCGCCCAAGGAGTGTTGATCAGGAGTCGTTTTCGGGGGAGTATCCTCCAAAGGAGTCGCAACAAAGATAACGCGGAGACGAGTCCCCGATGACATAGGAGTATGTTCGATTCTGAGTATCCCCTCTAACCCGACTCTGATACCCGCTTCTTCCAACGTTTCCCGTTTTGCCGCGTCTCGAAACGTCTCACCGACTTCTACTCTTCCCCCAGGAAAATACCAATGACTATTTTGAAGTTCCTGCACTAAAAGAAACCGATTTCCCAAACGTACCACAACTATAGAAAAATACCAACTGGGGATGGGCGATCGCGCCATAAAAATTACCTCAGATATTCCATTCTCATTTAAACACTCGGCTCTGAATTTGACAATGCCATTACCCACAGTTATTTTACCTGTTTTTTTTTGCCGTTTATCCCCAAGTTATTATAACAAAATGCCCGCGATACAAGCCGTCATAAAACACGCGAAAGAACCCGCGATCATTGCTTTTCTTCCTAAACGGGCTGCGTCTCCTTTTCTTGAGGAGACACGATCGTGCTTCTGCTGTCGGGATAGTAAAGGAAACACGATCACGTCTTTTTTAAAACCGCTCAATAACGCTCAATAACACAGATGAAAGAAGGGGATAAAGGGCATCTTCTTTTCTTGTTATCTTTCTTTGTGTCTTAGTGCCTTGGTGTTTCACTCTCTCTTATCGCCCGGTGAAAGAGCGCTCTTCTGTTGTGGGGATGGTAGAAGAGACGCGATCGTGTCTTTTTTAAAACCGCTCAATAACACAGATGAAAGAAGGGGATAAAGCGCGTCTTCTTTTCTTCTTCCTTAGTGTCTTAGTGTCTTGGTGTTTCACTCTCTCTTATCGCCCGGTGAAAGAGCGCGATCGTGCTTCTGCTGTGGGGATGGTAGAAGAGACGCGATCGTGTCTTTTTTGAAACCGCAGATAAACGCTCCTAAACACAGATGAAAGAAGGGGATAAAGGGCATCTTCTTTTCTTGTTATCTTTCTTTGTGTCTTAGTGCCTTTGTGTTTCACTCTCTCTTATCGCCCGGTGAAAGAGCGCGATCGTGTTTCTGCTGTGAGGATGGTAGAAGAGACGCGATCACGCTATCAGAGAAACCGGGTTTTTCATGCAAAAGACTTCGCTCAAACTCTCAATCAAGGTAAAAAACCCGGTTTCTTTGGTGCAGTGCCTAAGTCCTGTTTTTCTGTTACAGGGGATGGTAGAAGAGACGCGATCGCGTCTTTTTTTAAACCGCTCCTAAACGCTCAATAACACAGATGAAAGAAGGGGATAAAGCACGTCTTCTTTTCTTGTTATTGTTATCTTTCTTTGTGTCTTAGTGCCTTTGTGTTTCACTCTCTCTTATCGCCCGGTGAAAGAGCGCGATCGCGCTTCTGTTGTGGGGATGGTAGAAGAGACGCGATCGCGCTGTGGGATGGTAGAGAAGACGCGATCGTGATTTAATTACCAACAAATCAGATATTCCTAATTAATCTCAAGGTAATGAATTATCATAGTCTAGCATTAAATAGCGAACTGTCATCGGACTTATGGTGGTGAGTACAGTCGTGAACCAGATCACACCTATTACAGCAATTTCATTTTGTCTACCAGGTAAGATAAACTTGTAGTTTCCCGCAAGGGATGTGAAAAAGTCATAAATCAGGCAAATCAACCAAATTCCCACTAATGTCCAATTTCCCTTTTTAGCATCTTTCCAAACGTTTATTGTAATTAGGTTGAAACAAAAAACAATCACAGTACCAACCAAGGCAATTCCGTAAACCCCAAAAGTATTAGCATCAATATTTTGCAAAGAAACGGTAAAATTTGGACCGGCAACTATAGAAATTACTCCTAAGAAGGTTGTAACAAAATCCCAGAGCATACCCAAAGAGAATCCTGTAATTAGTATTTCGGATAGTCCTTTATCTTTCATGTTTTTATCTCCGAATGAGTAGCATTGTTGCAATAATTATTCCAAGCACTAATAGAAAACTTGAAAAGATGACATATTTTGTCTGTGGAGATATTAACCACGGATTGAAACCTTTTCGATTTTTTACACCGACTCTTGGAATATCTATGAATTCTCTGATATCTTGAATCGTTGTTCTCCAAGTTGTCAAGCGATGATTTCTTAATTCTGTTGGTTCACTAATACTTTCTAGTGTTTTCAAATCATCACACATATTTATGATTATATTTCTATGACGCAAAAATCGCTCATAATAATTTGGTAAAGCGTTACCTTTATTAATTTGGATATGTTCAAGGATAGCTTGATGCTGATATGACCACAATTCAAAAGTGACTTTATATAAAAGGTATACACGAAATCTTGATAGGTTTCCATCTTCTTCGTATATCTTATCAGTTTGACTTGCTATTTCTAACCCGCTGGCCAATATGATTTCAAGTTCAGGTGTGACTCTAGTTGTCTTTTGAATTAAATTATATAGTTCAACCAGAACACTTTCAAAGGTCTCATCACTTTCATTTCCTTGCATAGTTTTTATGGTCATTGAACCTCACCCAACTAATTTTAATTAAAACATTATTAGATTTAGGTTGCTAACATTTTAAATCGCTATTTTTCTTTTTGTACAGACCAAAAAAGTAGGATTTAGTACCCAATTTTTCTAAACATCCTGAACCAATTTAGTAGGATTTGGTACAATTCAGTTGACAAAGTAGCATTTGGTAGGATATAGTACACTAAACCTCACTCAACCCAGACCCATGAATGTTGAAGATGTTGTAGAATGGGCTAATAATTCGATTTTTGATAAAAATGGAGAAAATCTCACCCCCCTACAAGAAGCCATACTAACGGGTGTTTGGCAACGACAAAAATATCCTCAAATAGCGAAAGACTTTAATTGTAGTCAATCTCACGTTAAAAAAGAAGCCGCGAAATTATGGGAAAAATTGCGTGAGGAATTAGGAGAAGACCTCAATAAATTTAATTTTCGTTCCAAGTTAGAGAAAAAATATCGTGTTTCTCAAGTTGCCCATTGGGGAGATTGTTTACAAATTGATAATGTTATTTGTAGTCAATTTATACAAAATATTAAAAATGAAAAAACCCGATCGCGCTCTACCCCTGACACTGCCCAAAATAATGCCCCAGAGCGCATAATCGACTTAACAGACGCACCCGAATTAATAGACTATTACGATCGCGCCTCAGAAGAATCCACCCTCAAACAATGGATATTAGAAGCCCACACCCGCTTAATCACCATCTACGGCCTAAGTGGAATAGGCAAAAGCGCGATCGCCCGCAAACTAATCGAAGAAATACAAACCCAATTCGATTACATTATTTGGAAAAGTCTTAGTAACACACCCACACTCTCAACACTGCAAACCGAACTCAAACAAACTTTGGCAAAATCAGAACCCACCCCATTACCCACAATCCTTGATTATTTTCGCACCTATCGTTGTTTAATAATCCTTGATGACCTACAGAATATCTTAAAAACCGGAGAATTAGCAGGAGAATATTTAGCAGAATATCAAGATTATAGTCAATTTATCAAACAAATTGCCACATCATCCCATCAGAGTTGTATCATCCTCCTCAGTTGGGAAAAACTTAAACAAATCACGACATTAGAAGGAGAAAACCGACCGACTCGCTCCTTACATCTCAAAGGTTTAGGAGAAACCGCTCAAGAAATCTTGAAAGAAAAAGGATTAACCGACTCAGAAAAATGGCCAGAATTAATCAACCTCTATCAAGGTCATCCTACCTGGTTAAATATCATCGCCTCAACCATCGTAGAACTATTTGATGGTCGGGTTTCCCTATTTTTAGCCGACCAAGAAGAGATATTTATCGGCGACTTAAAACCAATTTTAGAATATCACTTAGAGCGATTATCAAAGTTAGAGCAACAGGTGATATCCTGGTTAGCCAGCCAGAATGAAGCGGTAAATATTTCTCAACCCTCTGGATTACGGGAATTTTCCAAATCAGAATTGACGGAAGCCATGCAATCTTTAGGCAGACGGAGCTTAGTGGAAAAAATATCAGAGGGAGGGCGAGGATTGTTTCAACTGAATCCCATTTGCCAACAGTATATTAAATCAAGATATTAAATTCAAGTTCAGTTAGAGTGTAAATAGAGAGAATCAGGAGACTAAAAAAATGCGATCGCCTTTACCCCTGTTTACCGTTGAAGACTATCTAATCGCTGAAGCCAACAGCCCCATTCGCCATGAGTATATGGGCGGTTATGTGTTTGCGATGGCCGGTGCTAGTGAAGAACACAATATCATTGCCGGTAATCTTTATGCCTTATTGCGTCCTCATCTGCGGGGAAGTTCCTGTCGGGTGTTCATGTCCGACATGAAAGTGAAAATTCAAGACGATATTTTTTATTACCCCGACTTGCTGGTGACTTGTAACCGCGAAGATAATCACCGATACTTCAAAACTCAACCCAACTTAATTATTGAAGTGCTCTCAGAAAGCACAGAAACCACGGACCGACGAGAAAAATTAATGAATTACCAAACCTTAGAAAGTTTAAAAGAATATGTTTTAGTCTCACAAAATAAAATGCAAGTGGAAGTCTATCGTCAAGATACTCCGGGCAATTGGACAGTCCAAATCTTAGGAAAAGACAATGACTTAACCTTAGAATCTGTGGAGCTAACGGTGACAATGGCGCAAATTTATGAAGATGTATTGAATCTTAATGAGTGAATTTAGCCAACAAAAAACGCCCCCATTTCTGAGAGCGTTCTTTGTTATCAAGCTAAAAATTAGCCATTGATAGAAGGAGCAACCAAAGCCACAGGAGAGATTTCACCCGCCGCTAAATCCAAGGGGAAGTTGTGAGCATTGCGCTCGTGCATTACTTCCATACCCAGGTTCGCCCGGTTGATAATATCTGCCCAAGTATTGATCACACGACCTTGAGAGTCGATTACAGATTGGTTGAAGTTAAAGCCATTGAGGTTGAACGCCATCGTGGAAACACCTAACGCGGTGAACCAGA
>JBEDKD010000226.1:0-12287 GCA_041172365.1 Cyanobacteriota bacterium
GAATGGATTCATCTTGCCCACATCAGAGTTAGATGAAAACCTCTTAATTCAAGATTATAAATTTCTCCATGATCGAGTACAACAAGCCGCGTATACTTTGATTGCCGACTCAGATAAAAAAGGCGTTCACCTGAAAATAGGGCGCTTATTACAACTCAATATGTCCGAGACAGAACAAGAGGAAAAAATTTTCGATCTAGTTGAACATTTTAATATTGGACGTGACTTAATTACCGAGCAAACTGAAAAAATCGCCTTAGCCAAATTTAATTTAATCGCGGCCTGCAAAGCCAAAGACTCAACCGCGTATCTAGCAGCGCGAGAATATTTGACCATCGGCATATCTTTATTAAGTGGTGATTTTTGGCAAGAGGAGTATCAATTGACCCTGGAACTTCACAAAGAAAGAGCAGAAATAGAATATTTAAACAGTAATTTTGCTCATGCCGAAGAATTGATTTATTTAGTCATTGAGAAATGCAAAACTAACGTAGAAAAAGCGGTAATGTATAAGCTTTTAATTGTGATGTTAACCATGATGTCTAAATATGAATCGGCCATTAATGCCGCCCGAGAATCCTTAAATTTATTTGCGATTGAGTTACCCGATCAAGACTTTGCCAATGCTTTACAATATGAATTAGCTGAAGTAAGAAAACTTTGGCAACCAGGGAAAATTCACACCCTGGTAGAGCAACCAGAAATGACAAACATGGAAATGAGAGCCGCTCTAACTTTATTAGTCTGTGCCGATCCTCCCGCTTATTTTAGTAACCCAGAACTGTTTGGAATTATTGCGGCAAAAATGGCTTATGTTTGCCTTAGATACGGTTCTATTGCTGTTTCCGCTAAAGCTTATGCTACCTATGCAATTGTCCTCAGTTCAATTTTAGAAGAATATCGGTCAGGTTATGAATTTGCTCGTTTAGGTTTAAGCATTTCTGAGCGCTTTAATGACTCATCTATGAAAGCGAGAGTGGCTAATAATCTTAATCACATCCAACATTGGGTTCTGCCCATCAAAGAAGCTGAAGTGATTAATAACGAAGGTTATCAAGCTTGTCTGGAGTCAGGAGAGCTACAGTTTGCCGGATATATCTCCTTCCATCAAATAGTTAATTTTTTTGCTTCCGGTAAAATTTTTAGCGAAATCTTTGCGGTTCTTAATGATTATTTAAAATTCGCAGATAAAACCAAAAATTTATTAGCCTATCATACTATCATCGCCTGCCAACTCCCCATTTATAATTTAAGTGGTTTGAGTCCCAAACCCAGGGAATTTGCCAGCAAATCCCTCTCTGAAGCTGATTATCTTGAAGATTGTCAAACGCATCAAAATTTTTTTGCTCTTGCTAACTATTTAACCTATAAGGCTCAAGTGTTTTACTTGTATGGCGACAATGTTACCGCTTTGGATTGTATCCAATCGGCTGAAAAAATGTTGGTTTATGTGCGAGGGATGATTACTAATGCTATTAATAATTTCTATAATTCTTTGATTTTAATTGCTCTCTATCCAACCCTTGACGAATCCGAGCAAATTCCTTATCAACAAAAAATTGAAACTAACCAAAAACAAATGAAAATTTGGGCAGATAACTGTCCCGAAAATTTTCTGCATAAATACTTGTTAGTAGAAGCGGAAATGGCTCGTATTTCTGGTAAAGAAATGGAAGTGATCTTAGATTTTTACGATCGCGCTATTGCTTCAGCCCAGCAAAATGACTATATTCAGGAAGAAGCTTTAGGGAATGAACTCGCGGCTAAGTTTTGGTTAGAGAAAGGTAAAGTCGAAATTGCCAAACCTTACATGAAAAAAGCTCACTATGGCTATCAACTTTGGGGGGCTAAGTGTAAAGTAGAGGATTTAGAGCAGAAATATCCCCAGTTATTGTCTAAGAAATCTGGCAAGAAAACAGCTAATTTGGGAATAACTGTTACGAGTACAGCTACTTCCACAACGGGAGGAAGTTCCGATTTAGATTTTGCTACAGTAATCAAAGCTTCTCAAGTTCTCGCGGGTGAAATTGCCCTCGATAAATTATTAGCGAAGTTAATGAGGATTTTAATGGAAAATGGCGGAGCAGAAAAAGGCTTTCTCCTTTTATCAAATCAGGGAAAATTAACCATTGAAGCGACAGGAGATGTGGGGGTTGAACCAGTGCAAATTTCCCAATCTATTGCTGTTGAAGACTGCGAAAATCTCCCCCTCGGTGTAGTTCAATATGTCGCGAGAACTCTGGAAGATGTGGTTTTATCAGATGCTACAAATGAGGGCGTTTTTACCAAGGAATCCTATATTGTCAAA
The DNA here is from genome assembly GCA_041172365.1 of Cyanobacteriota bacterium. Classification (GTDB taxonomy): domain Bacteria; phylum Cyanobacteriota; class Cyanobacteriia; order Cyanobacteriales; family Microcoleaceae; genus JBEDKD01. Next base: position 2,309 of record JBEDKD010000226.1, read on the forward strand.
AAACAGCCTAAGTCGATTTTATGCGCTCCTATTATTAATCAGGGCAAACTGATCGGCCTTCTGTATTTAGAAAATAATCTCACTACGGGTGCCTTTACACGCGATCGGCTAGAAATCCTCAAAGTCTTATCTTCCCAAGCTGCGATTTCTATTGAAAATGCCTTGCTTTATCGTACCTTAGAAGATAAAGTTCAAGAACGTACCGCGCAATTAGCTGAAGCTAATCAAGAAATTAGCACCCTTAACGAAAAATTGCAAGAGGAAAATTTGCGCCTGAGTGCGGAGTTAGATGTCGCGAAAAAATTACAAGAAATGGTGTTACCCAAACCCGCAGAATTAAACGCGATCGCGGGTTTAGATATTGCTGGATATATGGAACCCGCCGATGAAGTAGGAGGGGATTATTATGATGTTTTATCCAGTGAGAATGGGGTGAAGATCGCGATCGGTGATGTCACAGGGCACGGCTTAGAAAGTGGTGTATTAATGCTGATGGCACAAACAGCAGTACGCACTCTAAACGAAAGTAACGAAACCGATCCTGTGCGCTTTTTAGATATCCTCAACCGCACCCTCTATGGTAATATTGAACGGATGAATTCCTCGAAAAATATGACCTTAGCCATTATAGATTATGCTGATGGTATGGTGAAATTAAGCGGGCAACATGAGGAAATGATTGTCGTGCGAGCTGATGGTACTATCGAGGAAATTGATACGCTTAATTTAGGATTTCCCATTGGTTTAGATGGGGACATCGTTGATTTTATTGCCCAAACAACAGTCACGTTAAATCGCGAAGATGTAGTAATTTTATACACTGATGGAATTACGGAAGCTGAAAATATTGACAGGCAGCTATATGGGTTAGCAAAACTCTGTCAAATAGTGGTAGAAAATCGGGGGCTTTCTGCCCAAGAGATTCGTCAATGCGTCATTGATGATGTTCGAAAATTTATTGGGAAACAGAAGGTATTTGATGATATCACATTAGTAGTATTAAAACAAAAATAGTCGGTTTCTATAAGAAACTAAAGGAGACAGGATATGAGTAGGCGATCAAATTGTAAAACAGGCATCCTGCCTGTTTCTAATCAACGGGAGCATCCCCTTTTTATAATAGGTAGTGGGTTTGGGTAGCCAACCCACGACACTTTTTTTGCACATTTGAGATGCACCCCTAATCAACTGTTTATAGAAACAGGCAAGATGCCTGTTCTACATTTGGCTAATATGGCAATTCTCAATGATATGAGGTACAAAGATGATGCCGAAATAAATTGTTGTATAATACTAAAATTAGGAAAAACTGTAATATCATCTCCGGTAGCACAACCATCATTTATGTAGGGGCGGGTTCGCCGATAAATTTTGTCACCCACAGATAACATTTATAAACCCGCCCCACCCAACAGATAACGCCTGATAAATATCCCCGTATCATGGTTAAATACAATTAATTTGTGATTTATTGGTTGGTGGGGGCGGGTTTATTTAATTTGTCTGTGAATATCAAATATCTAGGCGAACCCGCCCCTACAAAAATTGAGGTTTTGTGCTGGCAAAATGATGAATTTTCTCTCTATCATTTGCGAGCAGAAATTCCGGTTAAATTTGGGGAAACCTGCGGTTATGAATACATTAAAAAAAGTGTATTTATTCCTGAACTTGATGTTGAGATGTTGGCGGAATGTATGAAGCATCCTAACTCCTTAGCGGCAGCAAAAGAATGGAGAAAACGTTGGCAGAGGCTTTAATTAGTAAGGCAGTCCGGCATTATGTGTAGCTCAGGAAAAAGGACGCGATCGCGCTCATTTTATCGAACTCATTTGAGATACAAGAATAAGTGGCAAACCCTACTAACGATGTACCACTTAGACTATCCTAAAGATGATCCTCCCGTTTTTTTTGCTTATGATGTGGGAGGCTCCCGATTAGTTTTTCTGCCCAATCAGCCTTGACAAAATGTAATACAATGATCTAACATATATCAACAGAGTCCAAGGAGACTATAGCTTAACAGAAAAGCACTGGTTTGCGAATCCAGAGATGGGGGTTCAAATCCTCCGAGTCTCCCCCACTCTAGTCCCACCTAAGAGACTGTAGTTTAATGGAAAAACATTGCCCTTTCACGGCAAAGATGGGGGTTCGATTCCTTCCAGTCTCCACCTGTATTAAACCTAATAATATGGGTGAAAAAAATAATATCTGAGCATAGACTTTTCTTCACAGAAAATCAATGAATTTCTCCGCAAATGATATAGAAATTACCCTGAATGTTTTGCAGCAAATTGCTGACAATCCGGCGTTGATTGATTCCCATGATCGCGTAAAAACTTTGATTGCCAAAATTTATAAACAAGGCAGAAAAGCTAAAAAACAGCGCAATAAACAAAAGTGTCAACTTCACGACAAAGCTTTAATTTCTACAACAGATATAGTCAAATTTCAGCAGAATCAGAGGGAAACTACTGAACAATTACCCGCCCTAGATTCCGGCGTTTCCCGAAATTTTATTAAACCCAAATCTTGTTATATTTGTAAAAAAAATTATACAGAAATTCATCATTTTTACCATTTACTCTGTCCCAGTTGTGCCAGATTCAACTATGCTAAAAGGGAGCAACATACCGATTTAACTGGACGAGTCGCGTTAGTCACCGGAGGCAGAATTAAAATTGGCTATCAAACCGCGTTGCGTCTCCTCCAAGATGGGGCAAAAGTAATTGTAACAAGTCGATTTCCAGGGGATACGCTCAGACGGTTTCGTAATGAGCCCGATTTTGAACAGTGGCAAAAACGACTATGTATTTACGGGCTAGATTTGCGAGATTTACCCGCGGTTGAATCCTTTATTAAATTTTTAATCCCTAGGGAAACCCATCTGGATATTTTAATTAATAATGCCGCCCAAACAATTAAACGTCCTTTGGCTTTCTATCAACATTTATTAGAACAAGAAAAAGGCTCCTATCAAGCTTTAAATAATAACCATTTTTCCCCATCTAGGCTATTAGAATCTAAACTCAATAATGAGAATATTTCCTCAGAGATAAACGTTTATTTTCCCAAGCAGATGTTAGACAGAGATGGACAACAACTTGATCAACGTCCCCTCAATAGTTGGAAATTAAAATTAGATGAAGTCAGTACCCTCGAAATGTTAGAGGTGCAACTGGTTAACACGATCGCGCCTTTTATGCTCAATAGTCAACTCAAACCTCTATTAACGCGATCGCCCTTTGCCCAACGGTTTATCATTAACGTTTCCGCGATGGAAGGCCAATTTAATCGAGAGCATAAAACCGTATTTCATCCCCATACGAATATGGCTAAAGCCGCGTTAAATATGATGACTCGTACCAGTGGGGTCGACTATGCCCGCGATCGGATTTATATGAATAGTGTAGATACAGGTTGGATTACCGATGAAAACCCCTATCCTCAACGAGAAAACGCCCAAAAACAGCGCGGATTTTATCCACCATTAGATATCATAGATGGCATGGCTCGCATTTACGATCCGATTATTCAAGCAATAGAAAATCCCCATCAACCTTTATTCGGCCATTTTCTCAAAAATTATATTCCTTATCCTTGGTAAATCCCATGACTTCATCGATCTATTGTCCGATTACCCATCCGTTAATTACATTCAATTCCCAACAGCAAGAGGCACTTAATCCTTTACTTGAACATCTCCGCTCTAATTGCTCTATTCCTGAACCCCTATCATTTCCCATTGGGACTATTATGCCTGATCGCAGGCTCGATCTTTGTAAACAAAATTTAGGAATAATTGGCTGTGAATCAGTGACAGAAGCCTTAAAAAAGAATACACAAATTATTAGTTTACTCTTAGGCACTAACGGAATAGGAAATGCTGGAGTAGAAAAAGTCGCGGATTTAATTGAACATAATTCAACCCTAAAGATTCTGTATCTCGGTTGTAATCAAATTAATACAGAAGGGATAACAACCCTCGCGAACACCCTCAAGCATAATCGGACAATTACAGCCCTCTGGCTGAAGCGAAATCCCCTTGGGGATGCAGGTATTAACGCGTTAATCTCGATGTTGCGCTTTAATCACACTTCTATCCGAACTTTAGATTTAGTTAATACAGGAATTACCACCGCCAGCTTAACCGGATTATTAGAAGTTTTAACGGTAGAAAATAGCTCGGTTGAAAGGTTATATTTAGGAGGAAATAACCTCACCCCGACGGACGGATTATTATTAGGAAAATTTTTACAAAACAGTGGGAAAATCAAAGCATTACTGTTAAATGTGAATCAGTTAGGAGATGCCGGAATAATCGCCCTCACCAAAGGACTACAAGAGAATCAAACCTTAGTCGAACTGGGATTAAATAGTAATGGAATCACCGCCAAAGGTGTCATCCCATTGTTAAAAGTATTAACCCATCATCCCACCCTAACCCGTCTGGAATTAGGTTATAGTCCCGCGACTAAAATATTAGGTGCAACCCCTAATCATTTAGGGGATTTTGGCATGGAAATTCTCGGTGATTTTTTCACAAAAAATACTACTTTAACCAACTTGAATTTACGAGGCAATCAGATCACAGAAGCCGGGAAAATGGCTTTAATTAAAGGACTTGAACACAATACTAGCCTCTGCAAATTAGCCTTAGATGGTAAACCCGATCCGCGAATTGTTAAATATTTGGAACGAAATCAACGGTTAAATATTATCCACCTTAACAGATTTGAATCTGATGTCGTGTTAATTCAAAGTGTCTATCGTTAATGATTAATAGCTTAAGCTAAGACGCATTTAAACCAGAAAAAGTAGGAGAAGCATCCTGCTTCGCACAGGCAAGAGGCCTCTTGTACTAGCAATTCTAAAGGCTTAATAGCTTAACTTAGGAATGGAAATTAAATAACTTTAGTTTTTGGTTTTTCGGGTAACTATTGAGAGCGAAAGCCGGGGGGAAGCCTGCACTACTTTAATTAAAGTTTCATGCCTTATCATCTTTAACCTAATTCTAAGGTTGTCACCCCAAAAACGTGATTTAGGGGTAAATTTACCGGGTTTAATCTGTACATTCGTGAGTTAGAAAAAAAAGGTCTCATTCCGTACTTCTCCATCAGATTAATACCTTCTAAATTAGTATCAGGGATATCTAAAAATACAGGAGAATCCGGTATTTTTGCCATTAATCCTTGCAATAATAATTCGGCAAAATCCACATTATCGGCAAATAATGGCCCAATTCTATACCCATTACGGCAAAGTCTTAAAACGCCATAACCTTTTAGTTTTCCATGATCCTTGATACCGAACGCGGTTATTTCTGGTTGTTGAATCCAATGCTTCAAAAAAACCGGACGGGAAACCGGAAAATGTTGAGAATCATAGGCTAAAAGTTCATCCCAAGGAACCGTTGAAATTGGAATCAGAGCATCAGGAATAACACCACCTCCCGTGCCTTGATAACGAATGTGACGATACGAGAATTTAAAACCAAATTTTTGATAATTTTCCTCTTGGGCAATAACGCCCTCTAAAGCAATATTTCGCATTCCTAAATATTCGATCGCGGCTTGCCACAATTTTAATCCCCATCCCTGGCCCCGAAAGGAAGGCCGGACAATATATAAACCCATAAAACCAAAACTGGAATCATAGGCAACGGCAGAAATAGACGCGATCGGTTCATCATTCAAATAACCCATGAAAAATCCTTGAGGATCAGTTTGATAAAAAGATTCTGCATCATAATATCCGGGGTTCCAACCTTCTTCCGCAGCCCAATCTAGTGCTAAATTAAGTTCCGCGATCGTCATCCGGCGAATCATCCATTGTTTTGGAGTCATTTTTTTACCTAAAGTTATTGAGTCAGGGGTGTTTGCTCTGGTAAATTAGTATTTATTGCGGCGAAGCCATCCCCATAATCACATTTTATTGGGCAATGCTTCACCCCTAGTCCAGCAGTCAAGTCCCCGCGTTTATTTTTGAGTGATTTTAGCAGATATCGTCACCCCATGCCCAGTTATGATGTTTCCGCCTGAAAATTTTGATAATTTTATCCTCAACAGGATTTACCCAGAGATACTAAAATATACAAAAATATACATCATAAATACGATCGCGCTATGATATAATTCACTCAAATTGCCACCTCCGATGAAACCCCGTAGGGACACGGCAGTGCCGTGTCCCTACTAACAATGAGGGAGTAAAAAGCCATTTAGAAACCGGGTTTCTTGCTTAAGACGCGTGTCAGAAATGACGATGGTTTTTAGAGAAAGCCAGTTTTTGGGAGAATTCCTAATCCCGAAAAATTGACAATTATGGTATTTTCAAGAAAGTCCCATAATCTCATTTCAAATATTATGTATTACCTAATACTATGAGTGAAATATCTATTCGTCCCGCCTTAATTACCAAAGTGTTACCCGATTCGATCGCGGCAGAAATCGGATTAGAAGCTGGGGACGCGATCGTTGCCATTAATACGGAAAAACCTCGGGATCTGATCGATTATCAATTTCTTTGTGCTGATGAATTTTTAGAATTAGAAATTTTAGACAAAAAAGGCAAAATTCATAAAGTAGAAATCGAGAAAGACTATGACGAAGATTTAGGATTAGAATTTGAAAAAGCACTATTTGATGGTTTAATCCAATGTAATAATCGTTGTCCGTTTTGTTTCATCGATCAACAACCCCCCGGAAAACGAGAAACCCTTTATTTAAAAGATGATGACTATCGTCTCAGTTTTCTCTATGGAAGTTATTTAACCCTGACAAATTTAACGCAACGGGAATGGGAAAGAATCGAAAGAATGCGATTATCACCCCTTTATGTATCCGTTCATGCCACGGAACCAGATGTGAGAATTAGTCTCTTAAAAAACCCCCGTGCCAGTCAAATATTAGAGCAAATTCAATGGTTTAAAGAAAGACGATTACAAATTCACGCGCAAGTAGTTGTCTGTCCGGGTATTAACGATGGGCTACACTTAGAAAGAACCTTATTAGATTTAGCAAAATTTCATAAAGGGAACATTCCCGCAGTGGCATCCGTCGCAGTAGTACCAGTGGGGTTAACAAAATTTCGCCCCCCTAATGATGAAATGATCCCAGTCACACCCGAAAAGGCAAAAGAGGTGATCGCACAAGTAAAAACACTACAAAAAACCTTAAAACGGAAAACCCGAAAAAATTGTATCTGGTTAGCCGATGAATGGTTTTTAATTGCCGGAGAAGAGTTACCGTCAACAGAACATTATGAAGATTATCCGCAAATTGGTAATGGAGTAGGTTCGATTCGCCAATTTATCCAACAATTTGAAACCGCGTTTACCCAGGCAAAAATTACCAAAATTGAACCTTCAAGACGTTTTAGTTGGATAGTAGGAAATGCCGTAGAAAAAGCCTTTCAACCGATTTTAGCAAAACTAAATCAGGTGGAAGGGTTAGAAGTAAAAATGATCGCGTTAAACAGTCAGTATTGGGGACAGACTATTACTGTAACAGGTTTATTAACAGGTCAAGATTTGTTAGACGAGTTACAGGGAAAAGACTTAGGAGATGGTATTTTATTACCCTCCGTCATGCTCAAACAAGGAGATACTCGTTTCCTTGATGATATGACAGTAGAATATCTTGTCCAACAAATAAAAACCCCGATTTTACCCGTAACAGGGGTTGAAGAATTAATCTCAGTCGCGACGGGGAAACATCAAATAAGGAAAATCCTATTTGATGGATGAGCCTTATTGTTCTAAAATTATCTCTGGATTTGCAGACGTATCAAAAAGACTTATGCGTGTTTTTCTTCATCTGATGGTTGTGGGGGTTGGTGCAGCAATTACCTTGAATCCTGTGGAGGGAAGTGCTTCAGCACAGCCGTCGCCTCAGTATCAGGATAACTCCGTGGAAAGTCATCTACTTCCCGTTGAGTCAAATTCTTCTATCTCAAATAGAGATCCTGAGCGAAAAGCACAGGCCGATCATTCTTCTTCTGTGTCTCCTGTTTCGGAGTCTGTGGAAGTTTCCCCAGAAAGTTCAACCCCCCTATTACAGGAAAAGTTTAAATTAAGTCCTAAACGAGTTACTCCTAATTCCCCTCATGAGACTTCTCTTTCTCAGGCGAGGGAGTCAATAGCGCGATCGCGCTCTTCCACGACGGCGAGTCAGTTAGGCTTAAAGACAAATGTTAAGACTCAACCGAAGCATAACGAGGAAGGTGCATCTCCCCTGGCAGAGATGATCACTCCCCCTACTATTATTGATCGGACGGCCTTAGACTCTTTTTCCCTGGGTGAGTTTAAGACTCAACCCAAGGGAATTGCCGAAAATAGCACTGATAAGGATCATATTATTCACCTATCTGCCATCACTTACCCACAACACAATAGCTCAGAACATTTGTCTTTGCCAGCAATGGGAGAAAGTGATAATAGAACACTAGAAATGCTAGAACAGGGAGAGACGCGCTCCCCACTAAAACCGGTGCCACGTCTCTCAGAAATCGCCCAAGTTCCCATGACGAATAGCGCGGAACCCTTAAACAACTTTCCGGCCCCCCCTCCCAATGGGACATTACAAACCAACCCGCCCGGTTATTTAGAACCCCGCCCCAACCCCTTAAGCTTTCCCACGCGAGCCGAAGAGGTGCGGATCGAAGGAACTCAACCCATTACTTTACAACAAGCCCTCGATTTAGCCCGTCGTAATAGCGAAACCATACAACAGGCTTCTCTGCAATTACAAGAAAGTCAAGCGACGTTGCGAGAAGCCAAGGCCGCGTGGTATCCCACATTAGATCTAAACATAGATGCCAATAACGCCTTCAGTGCTAGTTCCGATCTCAGTGTCATGGCCGCCAACCGTCGTGCGAGAGACGCGGGGCAACCCGAGAATAATCAAAGTTTTGCCAATAGTACCATCAATACCAATTTGCAATTGAGCTATGATGTGGACTTGTTTGGGCGCACTGCTTCTACGGTTCGAGCGACGGAACAACAAGTACGCGTCCGCGAGTTAGAACTAGAACGCCTAGTGGAAGAATTGCGTTTGAATGTCACCACCTCTTACTATGATGTGCAAAGTGCTGATGGACAAGTCGCGATTAGTGAAGCCGCGGTGAGGAACGCACAAAAGAGTTTACAAGACGCGGAAGCTTTGGAACGGGCGGGGGTGGGTACTCGATTCGCGGTGTTACAATCTCAAGTCAATTTATCCAATGAGCAGCAACGCTTGAATGAAGCACGACGCGATCAACGTACAGCCCGACGTCGCTTGACAGAAATTTTAAATGTCAATCCCTCTGTGGAGTTGTTAGCCGCTGATCCCGTCGAACAAGCGGGAGCTTGGAAGTTATCCCTTGATGAGAGTATTGTCTTAGCTCTGAAAAATCGGGCTGAGTTGGAACAACAGTTAGTACAAAGGGACCTCAGTAAAGAACAACGTCGTACCGCGCTGACATCCCAATTACCCCGATTAAATCTCTCCGCGAGTTATGGAGTGCTTGGGTTAATTCCGGGTGATGGCAACCCCTACGCGACGCGGGGTTGGGCCGATGGTTATAGTCTCAGTGCTCGTCTGACATGGAATTTATTTGATGGAGGGGCAACTCAAGCGAGAGTGAAACAAAGGGAACTTGATATCGCCTTGGCAGAAAGTCGTTTTTCCCAATTGCGAAATCAGATCCGCCGGGAGGTGGAACAATCCTATTTTACTTTGGAATCGAGTTTTGATAGTATCGGTACCGCGGAGAAGGGTGTCGAACAGGCGAAGGAGTCTTTACGTTTGGCGCGGTTACGTTTCCAAGCGGGTGTGGGGACTCAAACGGATGTGATTAACTCGGAAACGGATTTGACACGGGCGCAACGAAATCTCCTGTTGGCGATTATTGGTTATAACCGCGCTTTGTCTTCTCTGCAACGTGCTGTGAGCAATCTCCCTGAGAGTAACCTCTCGGATATCCCTTCCCGATAGGGGAC
>JBEDKD010000227.1:0-7587 GCA_041172365.1 Cyanobacteriota bacterium
GGCTATATTATAAACATTTTTCTCGTCATCTCTGGTAGTTATAGTTATTCTGATAGGCCCGATCGCGTCTTTCATCTCAATATACGAATATAACTGTAAAGTTTTCATAAGAAATGCTGACAAAGAGAAAGGAATTGGGCAGATATAATGATCCCATCCTTTTCAGTGTGCCACAATCAAGACAGATCAGGTAAATGGGTATAATCCCTCCCATTGATGCAAAAAAAACACGATTTTCTCTTTACCCGATATTTTATTGGACAAAAAAAAAAGCGATTTCTCTTGTCAAAAAAAACTAAATAATGTTATAATCAATGAACACTATATAGTTTAATTTATATGTCAGAAAATCAAAACTCTATTCGCATTCGAGGGGCTCGTCAACATAATCTGAAAAATATCGATCTGGATATTCCTCGCGATCGTCTTATTGTGTTTACGGGGGTTTCGGGCTCTGGGAAGTCTTCCCTTGCCTTTGATACCATTTTTGCCGAGGGGCAACGCCGTTATGTCGAGTCTTTAAGTGCCTATGCACGACAATTTTTAGGACAATTAGATAAACCTGATGTGGACGCGATCGAGGGATTAAGTCCCGCGATTTCTATTGATCAAAAATCGACTTCCCATAATCCCCGCTCAACCGTGGGAACCGTCACAGAAATTTATGATTATTTAAGATTATTATTTGGACGCGCCGGAGAACCCCATTGTCCGATTTGCGATCGCGGTATTTCCCCTCAAACCATCGACGAAATGTGCGATCGCGTCATGGCACTACCGGAGGGAACTCGTTTTCATATATTAGCTCCCGTAGTGCGAGGCCAAAAAGGAACCCATCGCAAATTATTATCAAGTTTAGCCTCAGAGGGATTTATTCGAGTAAAAATCAATAATGAAATACACGAAATATCGGAAAACATCAAATTAGATAAAAATAAAACTCATACCATTTCTATAGTCGTCGATCGCCTGATTAAAAAAGCCGGAATTGAAGAAAGATTAGTCGATTCTTTAACGACAGCCTTACGTCACTCCGAAGGCATTGCCATGATAGAAATATTAACAAAAAATGTCGAAGATGTCAATGATTCTCATCAAATAATATTTTCCGAAAAATTCGCCTGTCCCGAACATGGCGCGGTAATGGAAGAACTTTCACCGAGATTATTTTCCTTTAATTCTCCCTATGGAGCCTGTCCCCATTGTCACGGCTTAGGAGGTTTACGAACATTCTCCCCTGAATTAATTATACCCGATCCGAATGCACCTCTTTATCACGCGATCGCGCCTTGGGCAGACAAAGAAAACTCCTATTATCTGGACGCGTTATTAGGAGTAAGTGAAGTCTATGAATTTGAACTAGATACCCCTTGGAAAAACTTAACCCCAGAGCAACAAAAAATCATCCTCTACGGCTCCGAGCAAAAAGTTTGGATTGAAGAGAGAAAAGACTATCGACGTTTTGGGGGAGTTATTCCCATATTACAACGTCAATATGATGATACAGGCTCAGAATTAATCAAACAAAAACTGGAACCCTATCGCGTAGATCAAACCTGTGAAGTTTGTCAAGGAAAACGCTTAAAACCCGAAGCCCTTTCCGTGCGAATTGGTCAATATTCCATCTTAGATTTAACTCAAGTTTCCCTAGCAGAAAGTCGCGCGCGTATCGACGATTTAAAATTAACCGAAAGACAAGCCCAAATTGCCGATTTAGTCCTCAGAGAAATTCGATCAAGATTACAATTTCTCCTTGATGTCGGTTTAGATTATCTCACCTTAGATCGCGCCGCGATGACACTTTCTGGAGGCGAAGCACAACGGATTCGTCTCGCGACACAAATTGGCGCGGGTTTAACAGGGGTTTTATATGTCTTAGATGAACCCAGTATCGGACTCCATCAAAGAGATAATCATCGCTTATTAAATACCTTAACAAAATTAAGAGATTTAGGCAATACTTTAATAGTTGTCGAACATGATGAAGATACGATTCGTGCCGCGGATCATATTATTGATATAGGACCAGGGGCGGGAGTTCATGGTGGTAAAATTGTCGCCCAAGGAAGTTTAGAAAATTTACTTAATTCGGCACAATCTATCACAGGTTCCTATTTATCAAAACGACAAAAGATTGAAACACCCAAGGAGAGAAGAAAAGGCAATGGCAAAGCCCTATTAATCCAAAAAGCCAGTCGCAATAATCTGAAAAATATTGATGTGGAAATTCCCCTCGGTAAATTGATCAGTGTTACGGGGGTTTCCGGTTCAGGAAAATCCACATTAATTAATGAATTATTGCATCCGGCTTTACAACATGAGTTAACAAAAAGGGTTCCATTTCCTAAAGATATCAAAGCGCTGAAACCTCTGGGAGCAAAATCTTTAGAGGAGATTATTGATAAAGTAATTGTAATTGATCAATCTCCCATCGGGCGAACACCGCGATCGAATGCCGCCACATATACAGGAGTATTTGATATTATTCGAGAGTTATTCGCAGAAACAATCGAAGCAAAAGCCAGAGGTTATAAAGCAGGGCAATTTTCCTTTAATGTCAAAGGAGGAAGATGCGAAGCCTGTGGCGGCCAAGGAGTAAATATTATTTCCATGAATTTTTTACCCGATGTTTATGTACAATGTGAAATTTGCAAAGGAGCGAGATATCACCGGGAAACCTTACAAGTAAAATACAAAGAAAAATCAATTTCAGATGTCTTAAATATGACAGTAGAAGAAGCATCGGAAATGTTTAAAAATATCCCCAGGGCTGCCAGTCGTTTACAAACATTAGTCGATGTCGGATTAGGTTATATTCAATTAGGACAACCCGCGCCTACATTATCGGGAGGTGAAGCCCAAAGAGTTAAATTAGCAACAGAATTATCACGTCGGGCGACGGGAAAAACCCTATATTTAATTGATGAACCCACTACGGGATTATCATTTTATGACGTGCATCAATTATTAAATGTTTTGCAAAGATTGGTAGATAAGGGAAATTCGATTTTAGTGATCGAACATAATTTAGATGTGATTCGGTGTGCCGATTGGATTATTGATTTAGGACCCGAAGGAGGCGATAATGGTGGTGAGGTGATCGCGGTAGGAACCCCGGAAGAAATAGCAGAAAAATCACGCTCTTATACGGGTTTTTACTTGAATAAATGCCAATAGTGCATAGTAATGATGAGGGGGGGGTGAGCGATAGGAAGTATAGGGTTTTGTATGAGTCTACTCTGTCTCAAATGTCAAGGAACAAAAATAGTATTAAATGGTAAAACTTATTATGGGAAACAACGAGATAGCGCGTAATCATTTGTGAAATCTTGTAGGGGCAATCCCCCTGTGGTTGCCCCGTCAGATTGGGGTAGGCTGTCAGCGATGATTGCCCGGAGCGGTGGTGCTAACATTCCTAATAATAAAAGTCCTCTTGTACCTCAAGGATTTAAGGCACTAAAATAGACAGTAAGTAGGTAGGCAAATTTAATTGTATATAACAAAGTTGGATTGGGGCAACCACTTCTGGATTGCCCCTACAAAATTTTGGTTTTATGTATTGAAACAATATACAATTAATTTTGACAAGGGACTTATCTCCCATTCCAACGCGATCGCGCCACTCAATAATAACAGTCCCAAGGAAACCGGAGAAATTGATATAAATAACTGATCTGAGATAAGAATAGTAAAAAGTCACATCAATAGCGCGATCGTGCCCTTTAGGGAAATTAAAGAATAAAGGGGGAACCGTTGCCCCAATTGAGCCCAAATAACCGCTCCCAATGCCCAACCAAGGGCAGATTCCAACGGGGCGACTTCACCAGGAAAATTTGTCAAAAATATAGACAGATCCCACAGGAGTTTGCTAATAATAGAGAAAGGACATGAGTAAGCCCGAAACCCGCGTCTCAACCCTTATGTTTTATCACAAAGGTTGATCCGGGTACGCGATCGGGTGATTCATCTATGTAAGGGCAGAGGACAAACGCCGTGAGGGGACTGGTATAATTCTTTGCGAGAATTAATATCAGCCCAACTCAGTTATCCTTCCCCATAAGATTTAATTGATAAAATGTAAATAATTTAACAGTCTTAGGGGAAAAGATTTGTTATAACTGAGGTCATTCCCAAATCACGGAAAGGGTAAGGAGTTATTTTTAGGACTGATGCAAGAGTGCCTAAGAAACCCGGTTTATCCTTGCCACCATCAAGCTAAAATCAAGCAATTACGTTAAGAAATCCGGTTTCTGCGTAAGGGTTTGAAAACCATGAAAAACATCAGATAGGGAAATTAGAAGAGAATAACTATTAAGTTAAATCTTCCTCTCCCTTGTCATTTCTCTTTTTTCGATAAATCTTAAAGAAAATGATGGAGGCAAAAATGAATTACACATTTGAAATCCTGTGTGTTTCTCCTATTCTACACTTTTTCAATCAACAACAGACACTTTTAAAATACCCTTCTCGCACAGGGGTAGAATATTTGGGAAATCACAAATGTACCTTAGATTCTTTTGTGAAGTCAGTGGAAGATGTATCACCCGATCGCGGTTGGAATTTAGATCAAGTAGTAGATACCGTGATCTCTTTCTGGGTAAATAACTCCGAAAGTATCAAATATTGGCAACGACGTTTAGAAGATGCCGGAAAAGAAAATTTATTAGTAGCACGAGTCGCGGATATTCAATCTTTACAAGCAACTTTTGAATTATTATTGGAGGAAAATTAGGGAATGGGTAAGGGGTAATGGGGAATTGGTAATTAAACCAGATAAAGTAAGACAAGCATCCTGCTTGTCACAGGCTCCAAGCCTGTGCTACTGGAATTTAAAATGCGTAACAATATAGCAAGGGTAAAGAAACCGGGTTTCTGATGGCAAGTAAACTATTAACCTGAGTCCCCAACCCAAGAAACCCGGTTTCTCAGAATTTCGAGGGAGCCCCAACTTGGGTTATGATGACAATTGTTAAGGAGGGATCATATATAAATCTTGAATTAACTATTACCTATTACCCATTACCTATTACCCATTACCCAACTAAATGTCACGAGCAAAAGCATTACAATACTATATATTTTCTCGTCTGCTGCTGGCACCGATGATGTTATGGACGATCGCGACAGTTGTCTTTTTACTATTAAGAGCAACTCCGGGCGATCCCGTCGATGCCATTTTAGGTTCGCGTGCTCCCGCGGCAGCAAAAGAAGCATTACGATTGCAATTAGGATTAGGCGATCCTCTGTGGTTACAATATTTTAATTATCTGAAAAAATTACTAAGTTTTGACTTAGGAACATCCCTAACCAGTCGAGGGCAAACTGTTTGGCAAATCATTCAAGATTTTTTTCCCGCGACAGTTGAATTAGCCGTTTATAGTATGTTAATTGCTGTGATTGTCGGAGTAACAATAGGCGCGATCGCGGCATCTCGTCCGAATACAGGGATTGACGTAGGAGCTCGTTTATTTGGAATAATCACTTATTCCCTCCCGGCATTTTGGGCAGGAATGTTATTACAATTAATCTTCTCTGTACAATTAGGATGGTTTCCATTAGGAACGCGTTATCCTGTTTCCTTTGCCCCACCCCAAACAATTACAGGACTTTATACCCTTGATAGTTTATTAACAGGAAACATCGGACAATTTTTCACAGCATTACATTATTTAGCCTTACCCTGTCTCACATTAGGAGTGCTTCTCAGTGGAATTTTTGAACGCATTGTCAGAGTCAATTTAAAACAAACCCTACAAGCCGACTATGTAGAAGCAGCAAGGGCACGAGGAATTCCCGAAAATAAAATCTTAATATCTCATGCCTTAAAAAATGCCATGATTCCCGTTATTACCATTTTAGGATTAACATTTGCCTCCTTATTAGGCGGTGCAATTTTAACAGAAAGTACCTTTTCTTGGCCGGGGTTAGCCAATAGATTATATGAAGCTATTAGTTTAAGAGATTATCCCACAGTACAAGGAATAGTTGTCTTCTTTGCCGCGATCGTTGTGATGGTAAGCATTTTAATTGATCTGTTAAATGCCCTAGTCGATCCCCGCATTCGATATTAGTCAAACCTGTTTTTTTACCGAGAAACTGGAGAGCAGTCATCTATGAAGAAATAAAATAAAACACAAAGACACCAAGGGCAAATTTGAGATGAAGAAATAAAAGGAGAAACTCGGATTATTTTCTTTCCTTAGTGTCTTAGTGTCTTAGTGTCTTGGTGGTTATACCCGAAAAATAAAACACAAAGGCACAAAGACACCAAGGGCAAATTTGAGGTAAAGAAATGAATGACGAAACTCGGATTATTTTCTTTCCTTAGTGTCTTAGTGTCTTAGTGTCTTAGTGTCTTGGTGGTTATCCCCGAAAAATCAACCACAACCAAGGGCAAATTTGAGGTAAAGAAATGAATCACGAAACCCGGATTATTTTCTTTCCTTAGTGTCTTAGTGTCTTGGTGGTTATACCCGAAAAATAAAACACCAAGGCACAAAGACACCAAGGGCAAATTTGAGGTAAAGAAATGAATGACGAAACCCGGATTATTTTCTTTCCTTAGTGTCTTGGTATCTTGGTAGTTATACAATTTGCCCAAAAATCATGTTAATAGGATACAATAGGAAATCAACCCTTCGGCCGAGAGCAAAGAGGCATCGGTGAATCAACAGGAAGCCACCGCGAAGCAAACCTATCAACGGGGAACCCGACATCGCGCCCTAACCTCCAGTTATTATGCTTTATTGGGGGTTCATCCTAACGCGACTCCCCTGGAAATTCGACGCGCTTATCGAGAATTAAGTAAGTCTTATCATCCTGATACGACGGATTTACCCCCCACGATCGCGACTCAGAAATTCCAACATCTCAATGAAGCTTATGCCACTTTGAGTAATGTTGAAAGTCGAGAAGCTTACGATCGCGCTCTAGGGTATTCTCGATTTTATGTCATTCAACAACCACCCGGATTTAATGAACCCATTTCTGGGGGGGAAAATCCGATAAAACAGTCATCATCGGCCTATCTTGATCCCACAGAGCGTCCCCTTTCTGCGGGGGAAATATTTGCCCTATTTCTGATGATTTCCGCCTTGATAGGGTGTTTAGGACTCGCGATCATGATCGCGTTATTACGAGGTGAAATACCGATGAATCCAACAACATTTTGAACCGAGATATAGTCTTTTGAAGAAAAGAAAAAATGCTACTGTGAGAGAAGACAAAAAACCGTTTTTAAGTATTATAATAAGAAACCAAATCCCCCATCTAAAATTATGGTAAAACTGCCCCCTCCTAATACACCTTTATATAATCATCCCCTACCCCAGATAGAAGCATGGCTCAAAATTTGGGGTGGAGAACAGGATCACAAAGAGCTTCACTGTTGGTACATAGAAAAACCGACATGGAAAGCTGAATTATCCTTAGATGTTGATCAATTAACCGTGCGTTATCTCAACGCGGGTGTTGATGGTAAAGACATTCAACGTTCTTTTAAATATTCTCTCAGTCGTCGAGATATCGAAGAAGCCGTCTTTTCAGGGCCGTAATGGGGAGGATGGGTGAGGATGGGGAGGATGGGGA
>JBEDKD010000228.1:0-12482 GCA_041172365.1 Cyanobacteriota bacterium
GGGTAATCGGTGATGGGTAATGGGGAATGGGTAATTGGTAATTGGTAATGGCTGATGGGTAATCGGTGTTACTAACCCACCCACCATTGCTCTCTGTAGTGGGTTACATAGATTGTAACTCTTTGAGTTTGATGGAATGCTCCCAAGCCATCTCACCCTATTCGCGATTACCGATTACCGATTACCGATTACCGATTACCGATTACCCATGCCCGCTTTCTGTTGTTGATCACGAAACTCCTGGGCCGTTTGTCTGAGAGGTTGTCGGGGATTCCAGATCCCTTTTTCCATCTGTCTTGCCCATTCTTGACTATAAAGAAGACGTTGTTGGTATTTGGTATTGAGGGTTTGTGTCTTCGCGCCACGGTTCGGAATACTCGCGATCGCATATCCTTCTTTGATCAGTTGTTCATTGATCAGTATTCCGTCTTGCCAGATATACCCTAAAACTTGATTGTAGGAGTCTTGGGTTTCCACATCCAATTCCAGTAAGACTGGTTTTCCCTTGATTAATTGTTCTAATCGGGTTTTGGCCTGCACGCCCCAGGGTTCCTGTCTCAAGTCTGGGGTGTTGATGCCAATCAGTCTTACTTTTTTGAGCATGGGGACTTTATCGACGCGATCGAGGATTTCTAAGCTTTGTCCGCTGATTACCCTTTGGACTTGTATTCTTTGCCCTTGGGGGATTTCCGCTTTTTGACAACTGCTTAACACCATCCATAAACCCAGGATTAAGGATAACAGAAAGGGTGTATTAATCTTCATCGAGGGGTAAACCACGGCGAATTTTGCCTTTGCCGAAGTATTGCCCAAATTGGAGCTCATATACTTCGTCTTCGTCTTGGGTTTCTACTTCTAAGTCCGATCTCGGATAACTAACGCACAATAGGGCATAACCTTTTTTTTGCAATTCTAGGGAAAGTCCCATCGCTTCGGGTTGATAGATTTCCCCGGAAATGATACGCACCGCGCAACTGGTACAGGCTCCATTACGACAGGAAAAGGGTAAATCCGTGCCTTGATTTTCCCCAGAATGCAGGATGTAGCGATCTTCGGGAACTTGGATCGTATAACGCGTGCCGGTTTGTCTATTGTGGATCTTGACGGTATAAGAATCAGTCATAAGGTATGTTGGATTGGGATTTTGGGATTTGAGCTTGGCACAAAGTCTCATCGGGACTGGGTTTGGACGCTTGACTCTGGGGTGAAGATTGACTTGTTCCCAGGCTCACTACCCATTCCCCATTAAACCGCAAAAAAAAACTCCTCTTCGCGTCTTGCCAAAGTCAATTTATTCTGCTACTATGTTTTTCTTGTGGTGAGAAAATTAAATATACCACCTGGAGAGGTGGCCGAGTGGTTGAAGGCGCAGCACTGGAAATGCTGTGATGGGGTGACTTATCCGAGGGTTCGAATCCCTCCCTCTCCGTTAAATACTAATATAATTCTGTCTCTGGGGCTCAGGCGCGATCGTTTCGCCTTACC
The DNA here is from genome assembly GCA_041172365.1 of Cyanobacteriota bacterium. GTDB lineage: Bacteria > Cyanobacteriota > Cyanobacteriia > Cyanobacteriales > Microcoleaceae > JBEDKD01. The sequence continues at coordinate 1,486 of JBEDKD010000228.1, forward strand.
TCTACAACCGACATCTCCATAAACCATTGTAGGGTAGGCATCCTGCCTGCCATTGATCCGATTTTTACCAGATGTCTAACTAACCTTAAACTGTTTACCGCGATCGTGGGTGATATCACCTATGGCCCACACTAGCTGAAACTTTCCCTTGTCGCAGATTATTCGGACAAAACATCAACCCAAAGGCCGATGTTAATCTATCTTTGACTCTGGCAATAATAAATACATTATGTCTCTATTTTTTTGATACCGTGTTCTTGATGGGAGCGCGGTTTTTTGTCGTCTGTTCGTTTGTTCTGTCCTTATCGTTATATCGTTATTTAGTTACACATGATTTTATCGCCACTTATGTTACTCGAATCTTGCCCTCTACGTTAAATCCTAAGAGAATTTTGCTTCTATGGCAATAGGGCGGCATCACGATGATCCTTTAGCCCAATTATCTACAACAAACCTGATCTATCATCCACTAATCGTTTACCGAGGAGCATAGGTGATGTCACCTATCTCCCACATCAGCTCAAAGTTTCCATTATAGCAGATAATCATGGAAAAAAAATCCACCGAAAGACTGATGTTGAATTTATCTTTTTCCGAAGAGAATAGATATAAATTATGCCTCTGTTTTTTTGATACCGTGTCTCTTGATGGGAGCACGGTTTTTTTGTCGTCTGTTCGTTTCTTCTGTCCCTATATATAATTATACAAAAAATCCCCCCCATTTCTGTGATTTGACTCTCTATATCTGTGTGATTTTCATCACAGAAACTAGCTTATACCATTTCAGGAAAATGATTATACCTCAGAAGTGGGTGACTGGGATAGGGAGAGAGGCTCGCGCACTACCAACTCCGTCAACCAGACACAGGGTTTCTCCCTATTTTCCTTAAGAAACCTGGTTTCTCAATTCAATACCTGTGGCAAAATCCTAGCTTGTGAGGTGAGATTTTTCCCAGAATACCTTGGGGGTAGCTGATTACAAATCACTTTCCCTAATTAGCCTGTAAGAGTGACATATACTGGGTGTCAATAGGAAAAAATGGATTTAGTCTTATTGAATAAACTTGGTTTTTCTGCCCCTTGAGAAAAGTGCTGCAACGGACGGTGAAAATCGTCTCTCTATTTATTATATATCATCTCAGGGTGCTATTGCCACATTTTTTTCAACATGGTATAACCACAAGGGTATCGGAGACACGAAGGCAGGAAAAAAGAGTAATATTTTAACCCGATTTAGATTATTTATTCTGATAATAATGAAGGCGCGATTCCCCTCTTTAGGCAAGATAAAATTCTGAGAAATTACGCCTGGATATCCTTTGTGTCTTTGTGCCTTTGTGTCTTGGTGTTTATTTTATTTCCTGATAGCATATAAGGGGTAATTCCCCTCTTTAGGCAAGATAAAATCCTGAGAAATTACGCCTGAATATCCTTTGTGTCTTTGTGCCTTTGTGTCTTGGTGTTTTATTTTATTTCCCGATAGCAAAGAAGGGGCGATTCCCCTCTTTTGGTAAGACAAAATCCTGAGAAATTATGCCTGGATATCCTTTGTGTCTTTGTGCCTTTGTGTCTTGGTGTTTCATTTTATTTCGCCATAGCTACGATCGCGTTAACAGAAACCCGGTTTCTGGGAGGTAATTTGCACATTTTGGGGTGGGGAGAGAAACCGGGTTTCTTCACCCCTACAGGATAATTAGGCGCTCATTAAATCTCGGAATTTCTTGACAACGCGATTTAATTCCACGGAATGAGATGCTTTAAATAAAACGCGATCGCCCTCCTGTACAAATTCTTTTAAATGATTAGCTAAATTGTCATGGGCATTTTCCGAGGTAATATCTTCAATTTCCACAAAAGATAAACCCGCGGCTCCCGTCGCCATCCCTTGCGCCTCTTCAAATTCAGCCAAAATTAACAAACCATCTAAATTTAATTGACGAGCAAATTCCCCTACTTGATGATGAAATTCCACGGACTTTTCCCCTAACTCTTTCATCGTTCCTAAAACCGCGATGTGACGTTTACCAGGGGTTTCAGCTAACAATCTTAAAGACGCGAACATGGATTCTAAACCCGCGTTATAAGTCTCATCTAACACCAAAATATCATTGCCTACAGTAAATCGTTTTGCCCGTCCATCGGGTAATTCAATATTTAACCCTTGTGTTAAAGGTTCCCAAGAAATGTCTAACACTTTCGCCACCGCGATCGCGGCTAAATAATTTAACGCATTATGTTGTCCGGGTAAAGGTAAAGGGAAAACAAAATCATCAACTTTTAAAGTATTCGGAGCAAGTAATTTTCCATGAATATCGCCACCTTCTAAACCATAAGTCACCGTTTTGCCTTGCCAAAACCGGGAAGCCGTCTTCATTAAACGGGAATTATCATTATTTAAAATTGCGACACTATTAGCGGGCATTTCTGCTAATAACTCACACTTCGCCTCCGCGATCGCGTCCTCGGAACCCAAGAGGCCAATATGGGCAGTACCAACATTAGTAATAACCGCAATAGTGGGACGAGCAATTTGAGTTAATAAAGCAATTTGTCCTCGGCCTCGCATCCCCATTTCAATGACAGCAAATTGATGCTCAGAAGATAACTCTAAAAGGGTTTTCGGAACGCCGATTTCATTATTATAATTAAGTTGAGTTTTGAGAACATTTCCCTGGGTAGATAAAACCGCACTAATTAACTCCTTAGTTGTCGTTTTACCCACCGAACCCGTCACCGCGATCACAGGAATATGAAATTGATTGCGAAACCAATGAGCGATCGCGTGATAAGCTTTTAAAGTATCCTCAACCGGAAATAAGGGAAAATTGCTCGGTAAACATTCCCAGGAGGCATCAACAATAGCCGCGATCGCGCCTAATTCTTGGGCCTGAGAGAGAAAAAGATGACCATCAAAATTGTCACCACGCAACGCCAAAAAAATTTCCCGAGGTTGCAATGTGCGAGTATCCGTATTAATTCCTAAAGATTTCTGACTCATGATATCATCAGAACAACCAGAAGGAGTAACACCTAAAATAGCCCCCAGTTGGGCCATAGTAATCAAAGAAGTCATGGGTTTAAAGAATGATTAGGTAAAAGGACTCAATCTCATTTTAATCCTGAATCTCAAAGAAAGGAAAGAAAAACTTAATAAAAACTTTAGCAAGTTTTTGACACAGAGAAGACAAGAAGGGGGAACAAGAGTATAATTTTATGTAATAATGTGATAAACCCTTTGGAAGCCTTGACGAAAACCATTAAAATTTGTTAGAATAGCCACAAACAGAGTCAGACGGAAGCAAAGCCGTTGAAATTGTGGCATTCAACGAGTGAAAACCGAAAAAAATCCCCGAAAACCAACAGACAAAAGCCATAAAAGTTAATGCCACAGGGAGAGTTATCTCAAGTGAATAAATCATCTTTAGATCAGTATCAGCAAAAATTCCGTGAGAGTGAGCAATGTCTCTATAATCACTGGCTAGAATGCGTGCAAATTGAAGAACCATCGGTATTAATTGAGCGATTTCGCTTATTGTTTGTCGAAGGTTCTGGATATCGCGATCGAGAGATAGCCCAAGCCTTTGAAGAGATGTTACTGCACAAACAGATATCACAGGAATTTGCCTCAATTCTCTGTCGTTGTTGTCACATTCTCATCAACCGTTGGTATGGAGATGGGAACAAACAACGCGCAATTCAGGAGTTAATAGAATTATTGGGAGCGGGGGGGGGAAACCAACGAGCATTATCAATGTATTCTCGTACTAGCAGACGTTTGTTCGATTTAATGCAAGAGTTTGTTAAATCAGAGCAATATTTAACACTGAAACGAGTCAACAACATTATACGGGGAAGTAATAATGGTAAAACAGGGGAAAGCAAAGCATTAGGAGAACTATTCCCTCGTTATACTTATTTATACCCCCATTGTCTTCTCAGTGAGGGCAGTAGTCAGGATTACCAAAAAACCGTAAAAAAACTACAATCTCAAAAACAAAAGCAATTTGAAATAGATTTATCTCAATATGTCGCGCATCAAATCAGAAAAGCCAAAGCGCGTAAGGAAACTACATTATCCTTTGGCCGCCCCGAACCCGTAATCATCAAGAATCCCACTTTATTAAGTGATCAAGAATTATTTAGTGCCCTGAAGCAATTTCTCGGAAAAGTCGAAGGAAAGGCATCAATTCGGGACTTAGCCCAGCGATTTGTCACTCAGAGCAGTTCATTTCCCAATTATCGGGCCTTTAAAAACGAACTGTTTGACTATCTGAAAACATCCTTAACTGAAAGCAGTTATGGTAAACGGGTATTTTCCGAAAAATTATACAAACAGATCCAAGGGACATTTCCCCATAGTGACTCCCAGAAATTTACCGAATTTCTCATGATCCGAACTTGCAGCCAACTATTAAACTTTCTGGTAGTGGAAAGTCCTCAAAACCCCGAACACTTTATCTTTCTTGACCTGATTTCTAATTTAGGACCGATGATTACCATTGGATTATTAATCAAAATTGTCCTTATCTGCAATCAAGTCAAACCCTACATGGAAAAAAGATTTTCTATTTTGTTTTTCCACTATGAAGATACCGCGCCCAAGGATATTGTTTGGCTAGTCAAGGCATTGGAAAATCTGAATATCGCGCTTAGTTGTCACTTTGGCTCAATGGATCTTACATTTGTGCGCTAGGGATTGGGTTGCGATTGGTTTTGAGGTTTGAGGTTTTCACCTACCACCTAATACCGACAACCTAACATCCAACAGCTAATACCTAACACCCGTGGGGAAATCTTGAATCAAGAGTCCCCCTTTTGTTGTTTTTTGCAATTTTGATCACTGTTCATTTCACAGCTTGATGTGTTACAATCAGACCCTATAGTACGAAATACTAATCAGGTTCGGTTGACGGCTTTGTTCATTACTACAGAATTGTCAGAAAATGTCCCCTTCTGTATCGACAGGGAGTTCTCCGAAACTGAAAATCTTTGCACCATCTAATTTTGGAGTCATTCCATGTCGATATACGTTGGTAACTTATCTTATCAAGTTACCCAAGAAGACATCACTCATGTCTTTTCCGATTACGGTACCGTTAAGCGCGTCAATTTACCTACAGAGCGTGAAACAGGTCGTCCTCGTGGCTTTGGTTTTGTGGAAATGAGCACAGAAAGTGAAGAAGAGAAGGCGATCGAAGCTCTTGATGGCGCGCAGTGGATGGGTCGTGACTTAAAGGTGAATAAGGCAAAACCTCGTGAAGAGGGTGGCGGTGGTGGTCGCGGAAATCGCGGTGGCGGTGGCGGTGGCGGTCGATTCTCCCGCGGTGGTGGCGGCGGACATTATTAAAGAGCAGTTAGTCCTGTAAAGTCGCGATCGCGCACATCAAGTAGTAAAGGCGGGTTTACCTGATAGGATACCCGCCTTTCGTGTTGATATATAGGAGCTAAAAATTAGCTTAATTACTCATCAGATAATTTATGACTTATGAACGAGCAAATAGGATTTATTCTTAAGGTATTGATACTTTCGATCGGACTATCTTTGGCGATCAAGTATGGTGGACCCTTTCTCTTTATTCCCTCAACAAATCTTAGTGCTGTAATTGGTGTTTTCACTCTTCCCCTTATTGTCACGTCTCTCCTTTTCTGGCGTGCTACTCGGAATAGCTAATGGATAATAGGGATTGGGGATTAGGGATTAGGGATTGGGGATTAGGGAGATGGGGAGATGGGGAAGTTTTCTTCTTCCTTCTTTCTCTGTGCCCTTTGTGCCTTTGTGGTTCATTCCTTCTTCCTTCTTCCTTCTTCCTTCTTCCCTCTTCGGACTTCCTTCTTACTAAAAAAAAATGCCTTTAGGTCAGTGGATTGGTTTATTAACAATAATCGCGTCATTGTATATACTTTGGCAAATTCGCCAAGCCTTGTTATTACTGTTTACCGCGATCGTTTTAGCAACAGCATTAAATCGACTCGCGAGAAAATTTCAACAATGGCTAAAAATCACGCGATCGCGCTCAATTTTAATGGCAATAAGTATTTTTGTACTCATTGTTATTATCTTCTTTTTACTAATAGTTCCACCCTTTGTCAGTCAATTTAATCAACTCATTCAACAAGTACCATTAGGCATAGAAAAATTAAACCATTGGTTAGTAGAAATAGACAAATTTATTAATATTAAATTTGGTAAATCCGTGCCAAATTTGATGCACCCAGAAGAATTACTGCAACAAATACAACCCTTTTTCAACTCGATAGTCGGTAGGGCTGGGGTTTTCGTAGGTACGACAGTAGGGGCAGTTTTTAGCTTTTGGTTTTTGCTGATTTTCACCATCATGCTTTTAGCAGATCCTCAATCTTATCGGAAAGCCTTTCTACAAATATTTCCCTCATTTTATCGGCGACGCATTGATGGTATTTTAGATCAATGTGAAATCGCGTTAGGGCGATGGGTAATCGGGGCATTGATTAGTATGAGTGTTGTCGCGGGTTTAAGCTGGCTAGGTTTATCAGTTTTAGGAGTGCGTCTTGCCCTAGCAAATGCCATCATTGCCGGATTACTTAACTTTATTCCCAATTTAGGACCGACCTTAAGTATCTTTCCACCGATGGCGATCGCGCTTTTAGATTCTCCCTTAAAATCGGGTTTAGTTTTAGGGCTTTACATTGTCATCCAACAATTTGAGGGGAATATTTTAACACCCTATGTCATGGCGCAACAGGTGGCATTATTACCCGCGATTACTTTAATTTCCCAAGTTTTCTTCGCGACTTTCTTCGGATTTTTTGGTTTATTATTAGCCCTTCCTCTGACGGTTGTTGCTCAAGTTTGCCTCCAAGAAATTGTGATTAAAGATATCTTAGATCCTTGGCAAAAAAGAACAGGAGAAAACCACGCGATCGGACTTGATGAACTAGGTTTGGAGAACACTGAAGAGCCTCAAATTTCGGCAACCTTACCACCAAAAGAAGATTCAGAAAATGCCAAGAAAAACTCTGTCCAAGTCACAGAAAAATCCTCAGAAAAACCTGATGATAATCAACCCTAACCAGTCATAATCAATCAAACAATGGGACTGGAGACGGGGAGCCTCTCATTTTGGTAAATTGGTAGTAGGTTGGCGTAGCCTGTGCGGAGCATCGGACGTCTCGCTCCCTAGGAATCTAATAGGGAGCGAGACGCTCCCACTACAGTTTTTTTACTTCTTTGAGATGCTCCCTGGAGACGAAAAAAGGTAGGGCTGTTTCATTCACCATTTAGGTAAATCAGGATTTTGTAGGGGGGGTGGATAGTGCGTGTCCACCCAGCCCCACCCACGAAGAAATAGGATTGTTTGTAGGGGCAACCACGGGGGGATTGCCCCTACAAACAATGAATCAGTCAAGAGGGAAAACAGATAATAAGGATTGGGGATGAGGGATTAGGGATTAGGGATTGGGGATTTCAGAAAAATCACCCATTCCCCATTACCCATTCCCCATTACCTTATTCTTCAGGAGGTTTAGAGCGTTTTATCGGTTTAGGGATAAACTCCTTTTGAGGGGGAGCATTATCGCCATCGGATTTGGGGAAGGGACGATAAGAACCTTGGTCTTCCGATCTTCTCTTATTAAAAGGTCTTTTGCCAGCACCCGGAGGAAATTTGCGCTTCTTGATCGGCATAGCTCCGATATTGGTTCCCTTTTGAACAACAAGGTGATCGCCTTGTAATTGCACATGAAAATCCCAGAAACAAGAAACGGCTTTTTCAGGAATATTTCCTAATAGTTTTAACTTAAAAAACTTCATTGTCTCGCCGTCTTTGCGGGGGGCTTGCTTGATTTTGACGACAAGATATTGATTATTTTCCTCCTGAGATTGATAAATTACTTCCCCCCGAATGGAGAAATAACCATCTTCAAAGGGAGTTGTAATGGCAGAGTCGGAAGACTCTTCTTCGGGAGTACGAGAAAGGGTTTCGGGTTCCCAAACCCCCATGATTTGGGTATGTAAATGACCATCTTCTTGGCGAGTGCGAGGATAAACCACCCAGAGATGTTCCTTTTCTAAATCCAGATGATTTTTGATTAAACTCATGACACGCCCCAATAACACCGAGTCAATCAAGGTGCCATCGTTACGTTGGAGATTACCCTTTGTAAACTGTTCATCAATAGGGGTATATCGACCTTTGACTAAGCCAATCGCTCGATATTGTCTGGGTTCACTGGGGGGAGAAATGGGATATTGCCGTAAAACTGAAATATGGCTTTCAGTTTCTTGAGCCTCAGAAAGTTTTGCCACTACTGGGGACGGCACGGCTGGGGACACGGGTGAAGCCGCGGGGGGTTTGCCTAACCCTTCGGGGGGTTCTGGGGGTATGGTTTGTTCTTTGGCAGAAACACGGGTACTGCGGCGCGTGGTTGTTGTTGTTTTTGTTGTGGTTGCCCTTGGCTCTGAAACTGGGGGTTCTGGCGGCTTTGGCGGCTTTGGCGGGCCAATGAGAGTCTCACTGGGAGTCTCTGACTTGGGTGGTTTTTGCAGTTTGGTTAAGTCAATGAGAGTCTCACTACGAGTCTCTGACTTGGGCGGTTTTTGCCGTTTGGTTAAGTCAATGAGAGTCTCACTACGAGTCTCTGACTTGGGCGGTTTTGCCGTTTGCTCCTGATCTATGACAGTCTCACTGGGAGGAGGCGCGATCGCGCTTTCCTCTGGGGGCGGTGTGAGGGGGGGCTCACTAGCCTTGGACTGATTAGATTTGGTCGATTTACGCGACTTCGAAGACGAATTAGAAGAAGGACTCATAAAATTTTTGGGCAGCGGAGACACATCCCATGCGGGAAGTTATATTAATTACGATGACACAGTAATAGTCAAGCTGGAGGGTTTAAAATCCGCTTAACCTGACTCTAAGTAGTGGACGGCCAAATATTCGCGGAGAATATAGGGAAATGAGAAACCGTGACGCGGGTTGGCATCGTCGATTATTTCCCGATATTTCTCAACTCTCCCCTCTCTATGATGAAGGAGAAGCAGGTTTAGAGCCAGTTTTCGATATTTTACCGAAAAACTGGGTTTAAAGCCTCGCCCTCAAGGGCGACTTTCTAACAAAAAGTGGTTTATCTACAACTTTGTGTGATAAACATTGAAGACTGTAGATAGGCGGCTTGAAGCAGTAAGTGATGTCGCTGAACCAGTAACAAGAATTCCCGTCCTTTAGGCTGGAGTATGTCAAAGAAATTCAGGACGGGTTGCGTGTTGCGTATCTTCCATTTCGACGTACTCAGTAGAGTGCCGCCCCGCAACAGCCCCCATCTTTCCAGTCTCAATCTAAGATCCCCTCATGAGCCTCTGGCTCCCACTACCAATCCTATTGATTTTGGGAGCCAGCTTATGTCAAAACAGACAACTTGTCAAATTAATGATTTAATGGGGCAGGTGCTTTGTGTTTGTTGGCACGATTAAGGTTTTAGGAATTAGTTTCAATGGTGGATAAGCGTCGTGTGTTGGTTACGGTGGTGATGTTGTTATCCCTCCTTGCCTTTGTTGGTTTTTCGGTGATTCCTCTCGTTAGTGGAATTCTTAAGGAAAATCAGGTAGTATCCCGCTCTCCCTCTCCGAGTCAAATGGCTACGGCCGCGGCACAATCTGATTTACAAGCCCAAGCACGGGGTTATGAGTTGGTTTTGCAGCGCGAGCCTGATAATCAAACGGCTTTAAAGGGTTTGTTGCAGGTGCGTTTGGAGTTGATCCGTCTCAAGCAAGCTCAAATTAAGGATGTGATCGCGCCTCTGGAAAAGTTGGCTAAGTTGAATCCTGATAATGTGGAATATTCGGTTTTGTTGGCTCAGGCTAATGAGTACACCGGAAACCTCGAAGGGGCAGCCCTTGCTTATCGTAATCTTTTGACGGCTAAACCGGGTACTATTGCGGCTTTACAGGGTTTGGTGAATTTGTTATTGCAGCAACAACGCCCTGAAGCCGCGATCGGTTTGTTACAGGATACTTTGAAGGCGGCTCCCGCGGCTAATCAGGCTCAACCTAATTCTGTTGATATTGCTTCGGTGCAGTTGATTTTAGGCCAGGTTTACTCTGAGCAAAAACGCTATGATGAGGCGATCGCGATTTATGATGAAATTGCTAAACTCGATGGCAAGGATTTTCGTCCGGTTTTAGCAAAGGCGATTATTTTCAAGTTACAGGGGAAACCCTCGGAGTCTCAACAACTTTTTACAAAAGCGTTGTCAATGGCCCCGGCTGAGTATAAGGATCAAATTAAGCAGTTAGCAAAGGGTGAAACATTAAAACCTTCTCCTTCTTCTTCTCCTTCTTCTTCTCCCTCTCCTAAGAGTAGTCCTGACGCGAGTAAATCTCCTGGGCCCTAGACATCTCCATAAACTACTGTAGGGTAGCATTAGCCTGCCATTGATCAGATTTTTTCCAGATGTCTAATAATCATCTTACAGAAAAACCCTAGAAAACCCATCCCCTTTCTGGGGTGGGCTCTGTTTCATTCTCTTTATATAGTCCGCCTGGAGACTGAAGTCCCTGTCTCATCGCGAAAGTCCTCTGAAGAGGACTAATTATTGGTATTTGATTCGGTTTTCACCGAGTTTTACCTTTGAGACAATCCTGGGCGAGTTCCAACCCCTATTTCACAGCTAAAGTGATCTCAAGAGGACTAATTATAGCCAGTCTAAATGAAACGTAGGGGCAATCCCCCCGTGGTTGCCCCCCATGTCGGGGCACGGCTGCGTCATTCTACTGTTAAATCGTTCAAAGTAAAAGCGATTGGCTGTGATAAAATACTCAGACAATCGCTCAAATTTACCAATATATGTTGATCTTAATCCAACTTCTCAAAAAAGTCAAGGACTGCGGACGATCTCAAGAAAAAAGACTCGTAACTAAAAGGCAGTTTAAAGGACTTTAGTGGACATACTTGATATTATGGATGGAGGTTGCTACCATAAAGAGTGTTGTTGCGACAAAAAATGTTATGCAATATGTCACACCA
>JBEDKD010000229.1:0-7184 GCA_041172365.1 Cyanobacteriota bacterium
GATTAATACAGCCCTTGCTGTTAGCAGTTTAATACTCATAGCTCCTCAAGCCAAATCTCAAACCACTTGTGAACCCCCACAACCCGGAGAATTTATACTGTTAATTGTGAGTAAAAGTCCCCAACAACAGGAACAAGTGAGAAGTGTCATGCCTCCGGGGGCACGCGTTAATATCTGTAATTATTCTAATAATATCGTGATGCGAGTGGGGGGGTTTACCAGTCGTGGTATGGCAAATGACTGGTCAAATTATGTCCAAAATACTTTAAAAATTCCCGCGTATGTTGTCAGTCGGGATATTTCTTCCTCCCCTCAATTTCCTGGGAATCCCTCACCATCTTATCCTCAACCTTCCATTCCTAATTATAATCCTCAACGACTGCCCGGAGGTTATGCTGTGTTAGTTGACTATAGCAACCGTCCTGAAATTGCCCAACAATTGAAACTAATGATCGGGCGACAAGTGGGATTAGTTTCCTATGGTCAACGACCTTATCTTCTTGTTACTTATACCACAGATCATAACGCGGCTGCTCTGACACTTAAAACTTTAAGCGATCGCGGTTTTCTCACCCTTTTAGTGGAAAGTGGTCGCGTTATTTTACTGAAAACGAGTATCCCCTAATAACGATTAAATTGTCGCGAGGGTAAGACAAAATTTTATCTTACCAGTGGCGAAGAAACCCGGTTTCTGACGATATCGTTACCGAATAACTATGTATTTTTATTGAGAAACCGGGTTTCTGATAGGTGGCTTTTGATAACGAAAAAGTTACGTTATCTAATAAACAGGGGAAGCAAAAGTCGCGATCGCGATACCCATCCCCAAACCCACAACAACTTGAAAAGGAGTATGGCCGAGTAATTCCTTCAAGCGCTCCTCATTAAACTTACCGCTTTCTTTAAAATACTCATCAATAATTTGATTAAGAATACGGGCTTGTTTACCCGCGGCTTGACGCACACCCGCAGCATCATACATCACAATAATGGCAAAAATAGTCGCGATCGCGAAATCAGGACTATCCCACCCCATTGTTTGTCCAACACCCGTCGCTAAAGCCGCGACAAAGGCGGAATGAGAACTCGGCATACCCCCAGTAGTCACCAACACCCGCACATTCAACTTGCGATTTTTTATCACCTCAATGATCAATTTAGAAGCCTGCGCGATCAGACAAGCCATTAAGGCCACTAGGAGTACATGATTATGAATGATACTATTACTAAATTCCCGCATAATATTTCGCCATTCTAATGACTACGGCTGGTAATAAAATCCGCGATCGAGCATAAAGGTTCAGCCCTATCGCCAAACACAGAAAGTTCAGCCTTCGCATCTGTAACTAATTGTGTTGCTTTCCGTTGAGACTCCTCAATACCCCAAAGACTCGGATAAGTCACCTTTTGGGCTTGCACATCCTTACCCGCGGATTTACCTAAAATCTCAGTCGTCGAAGTAATATCAAGAATGTCATCAATAATTTGGAATGCCAAACCAATATTTTGAGAATAACGAGTCAAACGAGAAAGATCACTCTCCGAAGCCCCCGCGAGGATCGCGCCCGACACCACAGACACTTCTAATAACGCGCCCGTTTTGTGAGTATGAATAAAAGTAAGAGTTTCCTCAGAAACATCCGTTAAACCTTCGGAGTCGAGATCCACCACTTGGCCGCCCACTAAGCCCGTAGCACCCACCGCGTAGCCCAAACGGGAAATCACTTGTAAAACCCGTTGAGGGGGTACATTTTCCGTGCGACTCGCGATAAATTCAAAGGCATAACTTAATAAACCATCGCCGGCCAAAATCGCGATATCATCACCATAAACCTTATGGTTAGTGAGTTTACCCCGTCGATAATCATCATTATCCATCGCGGGTAAATCATCATGGATCAGAGACATAGTATGAATCATTTCCATCGCGCAAGCCGTAGGCATTGCCATTTCCAGAGTACCACCGAAAAGCTCACAACTAGCCAGACACAGAATCGGACGTAAACGCTTTCCACCCGCCATCAGGGAATAGCGCATTGACTCATAGATTTTTTCAGGATATGTTACCGGGATAGCGCGATCGAGGGCTGTCTCGACTAAGGCTTGTCGCTCTGCGAGATAAGTCGCGAGATTAAAGGAAGATTCTAATTGAGCCGAAACCATTTCACTTGTAGGATTAAGTAGGGATACATGGGGTTATTTCTCGCGTTACACCCACAGGAGCGCAGACGCGTGGCAGAAATATTGTCATTAATTTAACCATGTTAGGGGGTCTTTTGACACATCCCAAGCCTATTTCCTCCAGATATGGCAATTTTTTTCAAAATAGTATCACCACCAAGGCACAAAGACACCAAAGATACCGGGGCTGCTTAACCCTATTTAGATTAGGTTTTCCCGATACCAAGGAAAGGGATTTTTCCATCTTTTAAAGAGACAAAATAATCACAACTTACTCCTGGGTATTCTTTGTGCCTTTGTATCTTTGTGGTTAATTTTATTTTTCCCGTACTTATTAAACAAATTCGACCAATTTCGCCTCGATAATTGTTTATCCCTTGCCGACAAAAAACGGGTTTCCCATTCCATCCCTTCCTCATTGTTTATTCTTGATACCCTGATAGGTTGATATTCTCTCTAGTATCAATAAAAATCCCAGAGAAACTGGGTGACAAAAGTTCTCATACCATTTCTTTTTTGGGTTGATAAGCCTCTACGCATTTAAAGCAGATAAAGTAGGAAAAGCCTACAGCTTGTCAAAGGCTTGAACCCTGTTGTACTAGCCATTATAAATGCGTAACAGATTACCTATCTAAAATTAAAAATACCCAAAAATTACGCACCCAGTTTCTCCCCATAGACATCTCCCAAAAATCAGATCCATGACAGGGTTAGCCTACCCTACAGTAGTTTTTAGAGATGTCTAATTAATTTGTCATATTGACGACAAAGAAATTATATTTTTTGCTCATAAGCCCAGACAGTATTTTGCAAGAGAATCGCGACTGTCATGGGGCCAACACCACCGGGAACTGGAGTAATAAATTCGGCGACATTTTGCACCGACTCAAAATGAACATCTCCCACTAAGCGACTAGCACCATCTGGAGTCGTAACTCGGTTAATACCCACATCAATGACAATTGCACCTGGTTTCACCATATCAGAAGTGATCATTTCAGGACGTCCGATCGCGGCGACAATAATATCGGAATTACGGGTAAGCTCAGTTAAATTTTTCGTTTGAGAATGGGCAATAGTAACAGTGCTATTAGCTTCCAAAAGCATCAAAGCCATCGGTTTACCCACCAAAATACTACGCCCTAAAACGACCGAATTTTTCCCCTTTACCTCAAGGTTATATTCGCGTAATAACTCCATCACACCCGCGGGAGTACAACTGCGTAACCCCGGTTCCCCGCGCAAGAGTCGTCCCATATTAACCGGATGGAGTCCATCCGCGTCTTTTTCTGGGGCAATTTGATAGAGTAGAGAAATCGCGTTAAGGTGGGAAGGGAGGGGTAATTGGATTAAAATACCATCAACTCGTTCATCTTGATTGAGCTCATGGATAACTTTTTCCAACTCCCCTTGAGTGACATCCCCTGGAAAATGGCTACCAAAGGACGCGATACCGACTTTAGCACAGGCTAATTCCTTATTACGAACATAGGCAGCACTCGCGGGGTTATCTCCCACCATAATCACAGCTAAACCCGGAGCCCGTCCCATCTTATCCTGAAGGGAAAGCACTTTTTCCTTCAATTTACGTTGAATTTTTTGGGCTAAGGTTTTCCCATCTAATTTTTGAGCCATAGTTATTTAAGATTTCTTGGTGAGTCTTCATTGTGATAATGACACAAGAGTTTGTAAAACGAGTCACACTGGCTTCTATTTCTCTGATCCTCATCGGTGGACTTTTCGGTTGCCAAAATTTTGCTCAGTCTGTGGGGGTGAATGTTAATACAATTTCTGAGGTTAAATCAAAAAGCGCGATCGATACAACTGTCACCCTGCGAGGTAAGGTACAAAACCGAGCCCCTTTTCTGGGCATGGGTGCTTATCAACTCAAAGATAACACCGGGCAAATTTTAGTATTAACCAAGAAAAGCATACCTCCTTTGGGCCAAGAAGTTGTCATAAAAGGGGTGATCCGTTCTCAAAAAATTATGCTCAAAGAATTACCCGGAAAAGACTTAGGAGAGGTTTATATTGAAGAACAAGAAATATTAACAGAAGATACAGCAAAACCTAGTCCCTAAGCCTTTTTTTGTCCCCAAATCTTTTTGTGAACCACAAAGGCACAGAGGACACAAAGGGGTTATTTTTCATCAACTTTCGGTGATTTACCGGAGAGAAATTAAGAGAAGAAATGAAGTCTAATTTTCTTTAGAATTTCCTCTTTAACTAGGTTTTACCTATTAATTTTATCTCTCTCTTTCTTTCCTCCGTGTCCTCTGTGCCTTTGTGCTTCATTTAATTCCGAAAGAAATTGGTGACTATTTACTATCCCGATAATCCTTATGAATTAATGACTAAATTATCGCGATGAACGATAGTTGATTCTCCTTCATAGCCCAATATATCAGAAATTTTCTCTTGAGTTTTTTTTGAAGCACAAAGGTACAGAGGACACAAAGGGGTTATTTTTCATCAATTTTAGCTGATTTAGCTGAGAGGAATTAAGAGAAGAAATGAAGTCTAATTTTCTTTGAGATTTCCTCTTTAACCGAGGTTTTACCTATTAATTTTATTTCTCTCTTTCTTTCCTCTGTGTCCTCTGTGCCTTTGTGGTTCATTTAATTCCGAAAGAAATTGCTGACTATTTACTATCCCGATAATCCTTATGAATTAATGACTAAATTATCGCGATGAACGATAGTTGATTCACCTTCATAGCCCAATATATCAGAAATTTCCTCGGACTGACAACCTTGAATTTTGCTCATTTCTAGGTTACTATAATTCACTAAACCTATGCCAATGGCTCGCCCTTCTTTGTTACATAATTGTACTGAATCATCACTAGAAAAAGTACCTTCGATCTTGATAATTCCCGCGGATAAAAGTGATTTACCATCTTGACAAATGGCTTTAACTGCACCATCATCTAAGTAAAGTTTCCCAGAGGGAATTAAGACATTGGCAATCCAATGTTTACGCGCATTGACTGGACGTGGTTGGGGTAAAAATTGGGTTCCGATCACGTCTCCCTGGAGAATTTTAATGATATTTTCAGGAAAATTACCTTGAGTAATCACAGTACGGACACCGGAAGCCGTCGCGATGCCCGCGGCTTCAATTTTTGTCACCATTCCCCCAGTACCCCAACCACTTTTGGAGTCTCCAGTTTTTACTTGAAATAGTTCTAATTGTTCCATGCTTTCCACAATATTAATCGGTTCGGCATCGGGGTTGGTACGAGGATCGGCCGAATAAAGTCGATCGACATCTGTTAATAAAAATAACCAGTCTGCTTCGACTAAACTCGCGACTAACGCGGATAAGTTATCATTATCCCCAAATTTTAATTCGTCAATCGCGACGGTATCATTTTCATTAACGATGGGAATAACCCCTAAACGTAATAATTGTTGAAAGGTATTGGAGCTGTTAACGTAACTATGTCGTTGTACTAAATCGCCTCTGGTTAATAAGACTTGCGCGATCGGCTGTCCAAAGATACTAAATAAATCATCATAAATACGCATTAAACGACCTTGGCCGACGGCCGCGACAGCTTGTTTTATACTAATATTACGCGGTCTTTCATTTAACCCTAAGCGCGCACATCCCACTCCTACCGCGCCCGATGAGACTAAGACGACTCGATATCCCTGTTGACGTAAAGTGACAAGAGTTTCTACCAAGCTGGAAATGGTAGAAAGGGCTAAAACTCCTGTTTCTGGTTGGGTGAGGCTGGAAGTGCCAATTTTAATGACTATTGTTTCAGACATTGTAGGGAAATTTACCAAAATCAATCAAAGTTTACATTGTGACAGATATAGCAGAAGGAAGAAGGAAGAAGGAATAACATCAAGGGTTTGGGACATTAAGAATGTCCTAACCGTCGAGGTTGCTATATCAAGAGAGGCAAGGATATCTGGCGGCCTATGATAAGGCTTCTGTGACTTGAATACAGGCTACTATCCCTCCAAAAGGGACAGGGGGAGGGGGGAGCAAAAACCCTGTATTTTACCCAAGTGAGAAATGGGATATCACCCGTGGGGAGAAGGAGACAAGTTAAAACAACGAAACGCCAGAGTCCCAATCTGGGGAAACTGGCGTTTCTGTGAGGCATTTACTTGATTATTATGTTTAGGGTCTTTATATTGGCTGACCCCATTTGATTTATTTCTATTATTGCAAGACTTTTTTGCGATCCCCGATTCCTTTATATTTTCTTTAGATTTGTCTGCTAGATAGCTCTAAGTCAGGTAAAGAGAGATGAAAACCTGGGTAAAGCAAATAGGGATAGAGACAGAATGCCTATTTGTCTGTTCAAGGATACAAGAGATTTCTTATTAATCATCTCGCGTAAAATAATTTGCCATTAAGGGTTTTCTCGTTTTTAGAGATGGGGAGTGAGGGACGCGCCCAACATTTGAGAGATCCAAACTTCAAAGGTACGGGTATGATATTTACGCGCGGCTTCTGCGGGATCTACCATTGGTTCGACAAGGATGGTAAACATTCCGAGACGGTTTCCCCCCAGAACATCGGTAAAGAGGCGATCGCCAACCATTCCAATTTGTTCAAAGGGAAGATTCATTTGTTCAACGGCTTGCTTCAGTTTGCGCCCACAAGGTTTAATCGCGCCTGTAAAATAGGGTAAATCGAGGGATTTGCCAATGCGGCCGATCCGATTTTCGCTGAGGTTATTACTGACTAAGGATACAGACATGGTAGGTTTAATGGTTTCCATCCATGTATGTAATTCGGGAGTGGTATCCGTCGCGGTGATCGGAACCAAAGTCTCATCGACATCTAAGACTAAACCCTTCAGATTATATTGAGAGAGAAGTTCTAGGGTTAAGTGAGTGATCGGTTTTCCTAGTGTTAGATCCGGTTGTACGAGTTTGCCCCAAGACATAGTTTTTTCGGTATTCGGTAATTGGTAATGGGTAATTGGTAATTGGTAATGGGTAATGGGGAATGGCTAATGGGGGAGGATGGGGAGGATG
>JBEDKD010000230.1:0-6186 GCA_041172365.1 Cyanobacteriota bacterium
TCCATACAAGCATGGAGTTGTACCACATTTTGTTGCACAAGCCAATGGTGTAAACTCTCAAACCCTTCAGTATTGTTAGCAAATTTCTTGGGTTTACTGGCACACTCTTCCTTAAGTAAGACGACATGAAAATCCTTCTTACTGATATCAATGCCTAAGACTGTAGAAGTCATCATCTCCTCCCTCGTGCTTTGTGGTAAAGAACTTGACAGGCATTAAACTAACCTTGTGAATGCAGGCTATCCCGTGATAACGGGTGCCTAAGATACTGTCGAATTTCCGTGTCACCTGTCATGGCGCAATGGGAGCTTATCTACACAACAGACTTCTGAAAGTCTTAGGGGCGGGCCAACTTCACCGATTGCTCATGTCTTTAATGACACTTTTTACCCTACTTTCCCTTGCACAACCAGAAACCTTTGTCGTTTCTTTATATTTGCTTGGTGGGGCTTGGAGTACGGGCTTGACAGTTGAGAAGCCTGTCTCTTTAAAGATACAAGGGGCGGGTTTACCGACATCTTTAATACCTACAGACAACTGATAAAAACCCGCCCCCACCCACTAGATTTTTCGCAATTTTTCCTAGAATGAAACAGCCCTGGGCTTAGGAGAGATTGAGAAACTGTAGCAAACATTTATGAAATTGGGATCACATCAAGTTGGGACTATTTCTGAGTAAATCGTGATTCAGATTGTGGATGTGATGATGATTAAGATCAGAGTAAAAACCATTGATACGGCTTGTTTTTACAGGCCTGTTTTTTGCAGGTTTGATCAGCCAGGTAAGGTTTAACTTTTTGTAAAAGCTTAGTTAATATTATAGTCGTCGTCTTTCATTTCTATGTTTTGGATACAGAGTGTGGAAGGTACAGGTACAGTGAGTTGTAGAAATACATCTATTTTTATATGGTTATTTTCATAGTATATATTGGTTATATTAACTGCACTATTTTCTGGCAGATGATTCTTGATTGGTGGTTGAGCGCAAAGCTGGCATTTATAGCCAGCATCATCGAGCCATTCAGTAATCTTTCTCCAATTATCTATTTTCTCACTGTTTTTGCTGACAAGACTTTTCACATATCTATAGAGAGTTGCACACAAGTCAGTTTCAACGCCCCTGGGGTTTTTTTGGAGTTTATCGGCGATTTCAACGGGGCTGTGGCCGCACAGTAGTCCGCGGAGGTGTAGTTTTTCCGTAGGGGTGAGGCGTTTTCCTTTGGCGGAGGCCAAATCTGCGTACAGGGTTTCTAAGTCCCAGTCTTGGGCGGCTTGGCTGAATTCTTCGTCTGTGCGTGCCATAGTTGTTTTCCGAAAATTCCTGAGAGAAGTCTAACATAATTCCTGATGAATGTCAGGTTTCATCTGAGATCAGTTAGTTTATTATCTATAAAAGTAGAAGCAAAGAGCGGTTCGCGGTAGAGGCAATCCCCCTGTGCGTGTCTCCATTTAGTGGGTATCGCATCTTTTTAGGGGTTCAGAAGTGTGTCTGTCGTGTCACGGTTTGTAAACTTTTGTAAAAAAACTTCACCCTTTGCATAAAAGCGAGGGCGATCGCCCGATAGAGAAATAGAAACTAGCAAGCAGATTGAAGATGCAATTCTGTTATGGACTTCTTTGAAATTAGTGGCGATCTAGAAACTCGCTACGGAAGGCACTATCTAATTGACTGGTGGGATCAGGCAAAACTCAAAACTGCCAGAGTGCTAGTTGCTGGGGCGGGTGCTTTAGGCAACGAAGTGCTGAAAAATCTGGCACTACTGGGGATAGGGCATATCACTGTCATTGACTTTGATACTGTCTCGATTACCAATCTTACTCGCTCAGTTTTATTCCGAGAGTCAGATGCTAGTTTAAACTTGCCGAAAGTCGAGGTCGCCCGCCAACGTCTCCTCGAAATTAACCCAGAACTTTCCATTGAGGCAATTCACGGCGATTTGGAATTTGACTTGGGGATTGGCGATGTTCGTGAACACGACATTATTATTGGCTGCTTGGATAGCATAAATGCCCGGTGGGTGATTAACCAGCTTGCATATCGGGCTGGCATTCCCTGGATCAATGGTGGGATTGGTATAGCCCAAGGAGAAGTTAGTTTTTTTGATCCCAAAACTGAGGCTGCTTGCTATGAGTGCAGCATTTCTCAGCCAATGTGGGAGCGAAGAAACCAGCGATATTCTTGTCAGGGAGTGAAACGAAATCTTCCTGATGCTGCAATGCCGACAACAGCAACAATTACCTCAATCACAGGCGCGATGCAGGTTCACCAAGCACTGCTATATTTGCATGGCAAAACAGGTTTACTTGAAGCGGGTGAAAAAATCTTTCTAGGGTTAAGTCCTTGGACAGCTTTCAAAGTAAAAATTCAGCGTCATGAGGATTGTCTAGCACACGACTTATCAATTGAACCAACAATGTGCGTTAAGTACGATCCGAATTTGGATGTGAAAGAAATTCTTAAACAGCTAGAGACATCAGGATTTTCGTCTCCTGTTCTCTGGTTACGCAATGAGATTATTGGTCAGATGAAATGTCTGAATTGCGGGTATGAGGAAAAGGTAAATACTCCTTTACGCCAATACCCAGAATCCCAATTAGCTTGCCCTAAGTGTAGTTATGAGCAAAGGGATTTTGAAGTCATTAGAAATCTGACCCTAGACAATTCTTGTGCAAATATTTTAGGAGATTTATGTCTAGCGAAGAACGAGATACTACACTGCGAGACCGCGAAAGGTCAAATAGCAATCCAATTTTGCCAAATATAGTAGGAGGAAATATGGCTTCTGTAGTTGTACGCATGGCTGATGGAACTCGTAAAGCAGCCGTTAATCTACCTGGTAATCTCACAATAGGACAACTTGTACAAACCACACAGCAAAAGTGGAATCTTCCTTCCAATACCGACTATGCTGTCCGCCTGGAGCGGACTGGTGTACAGTTACAGACTGATGCTACGTTGGATTCAGTGGGAGTGGAGGAAAATGATGTGCTTTTAATACTACCACAAATCGTCGGCGGTCAACAATGAAGGTTCGAGAAAAATGACTTCAAAATGAACTGCTAACTAGAAAATATTGTGTTCCTACATTTAGAGGGCAGCTAATATGACTACTGTTCGAGAAAAACGACTCCAAAGTGAGTTTAAAGGGTTATCTGAATTAGTTGAAAATTCCGGGGGGACGCTGGCGATTATTTCAAGGAGCGGTAATCCACCTTATCAATACGTCATCGAATATCGATGTCGAGGAATCGAGCGATTACAGGGAGATAAACCTGTATTTCGCAATACTCACCAGGTAGAAATTGCCTTGGGAAACAATTATCCAAAGGAAATGCCGAGTGCTAAATTTTTGACTCCCATTTTCCATCCTAATGTCTGGCCTAATCGAAATATCTGCCTTGATGGGAAATCGGCTTGGACAATGGCGGAGACACTGCGGGAACTGGTGCTTAGAATTAGCAAATTTATTCAGTATGACAAAGACATAACTTACTTAAATAGTCCGGCTAATGGAGAAGCCAAATCTTGGGCGGCTAAGAATATGCACCGTTTTCCCGTTGATACTCAGACATTCAAATCACAAATTGAGTGGGAGGACAAACCAGTTAACATTTTCTTCCAAGATTTGGACTAGGAGAATCGTCATGTCAGAAGAACCAGAACTACCAAATTTTGGAAGCAATAACCCCAGAAGTGACAGAAACTCAGATTCAGAACCACAAAATCAAATCGTCTGGGTAGATAGCGAGGATGTATATAAGCCAATTCCCAAGACAATCAGGGACTTTACAGCAGAGCGGGGGATTAATGAAACAGTCTCCCCAGTATATGTAAAAGCCGATGCTCTTAATAGCTTAAAAGCGCATCTAGCATCTAATTTAAGAGTTGAACAAGGAGGTATTCTTTTTGGTAATGCCTACGAAGATGAATTTCTGGGTATTTACGTTGAAATTGTAGCAGCAGTAGCAGCTCCAGCAACTATTGGGACAGGTGTACACTTAGAATTTACACCTGATTCTTGGTTAGGAATTATGAATTATGCCAGACATCAGCATCCCCAAGAAAATATTGTAGGCTGGTATCACTCCCATCCTAATATTGGCGTTTTCATGTCAGGAACAGACATGAACACACAACGGGCATTTTTCTATCATCCTTGGTGTTTATCCATTGTTCACGATCCGGTCAGATGGGAAATTGGCTATTTCTTAGGTAAAAGCGCGAGAGCAGTTAAACCAGTTATATTCGGGCCAGTTGAGACGGTTTTTCCACCACCACCAGAGGAGGAAGAAGAAGAAAAAGAAGGTATCAGTGAAACAAACGAAAGCTCTCCTGAAACAAATACACCACCAGGAACAAACTTCAAAGGGAATAACAAATTTTTACGTCTACTACAACTTGGGGTAGGGTTGGCGTTACTGCTGCCGCTTTTGATCATCGTGTTTGGGCCTCACTTCCTTAATTACAGAATTGGTGAATCGACTTCTGATTCGCCTCCTAGAGCTAATCAGTCAGCTTTACCTTTCAAAGCATCTCTAAAAAGTATGCCTGCGAAGGTATTAACATACCTTGAGAAAGAGAAGAGTGTACTTTGCTACCCAGTTGTCAAAGCTGGTCAAAAAATTGGAACAGGAAAAGAGGAGAGTGTACTTTGCTACCCAGTTGTCAAGGCTGGTCAGAAAATTGGAACAGGAGAAGAAGTAACTTTGCTGGTTATCTCAAAACAAGGAACAGACGTAACAGAAAATATTCAATTAGGGGTGAAGCAACTTACTCCTAATAAGGATGTTGAAACTGTCGAAGTTATTGATTCCCTTCATGCTCAAACTACATCTATCCTTAATTACGATTCAGTAGTTCAATCAAAACCGTTACCTCTGAAGCTTTTAAGTCCAGAAGCAGGTGTGATGATTCCTCTGTTTAGCTCTTCTACTAAAGTTTCCAGCAGTGGAACTACTGGCAATTATGATACTACATCAAAGCCCCAAAAAATTAGGGAAGGTGAGGTTATTTATTTCCCGATCAAGCTTATGTACAAAGACAGTAAACAAAATCAAAAGGAAGTTGAAATTAAGGAAATCATAAAAAATGGCTCAGAACGAAAATAGCGGTCAAGGCTGTCAAGGCTGCTTAACTTGTGTATTCAGTCTTCTGGGTTTTGTCAACCCTATCTTTTGGGTAGTAGCGGGTATCTTGTGGTGGTTTACTGCTAAGGATTCCCCGCCTTCTACAACCACTACTCCTAGTCCTGCTCCATCTTCCCCCGTACCTGACGAGCTGAATAATATACTGATGGATCTAAGTAATGGGGAAATAAAAGATCCTGTAACACAAGAGATATTTCGTCCTGGTGAACGAGTCCATTTGTGTCATGTTCACCGACTTGCTTACCACGAAGATAGCTGGACACACATAGGATGTAAATGTATGAACTGTGGAAATCATGCACAAACCAAAGTTTATATATTGCCGCATCCAGTTAATGTTAATGTAGAGATTGCTGAAAGATTAGGAATTAAATTTAGAGATATTGAATAGTTAGGAAATACAATTATGGAGTGGATAGTTTTTATCGGATTGGGAATAATTACTGTTATTCTTGGTACACTTGTTTACAAGAAATCTAAACCCTCTCTACCTTTTCAAGATAGATCACCTTCCCCGACAAGAGTAGACCAAATTGTATGGACAGAGATAAATATATCTTCACAAGTAAATCAAAATGGATTGAGAGAGATAAACATACCTTTAGAGGCTAGTCAAATTGAATGGGTAGATATTGAAACTATCCCTCCTATTGCTAGGAATGATCCACTGATAGATGATAATTTCTTAGACCCAGATGTACCGGATGATTTGGATAAGATATTAAGGATGATAATAGGAACAAGAGACCTTTACACCCAGGATATATTTAACCCCGGAGAAAGAGTGTATTTATGCCGTCGCCATAAACTAGCATATCACGAAGATAGTTGGGGAGAACTAGGTTGTCAATGTTCCGTATGTGGAAATGATCTACATACAGGATCTTACGATCTACCTGCTATTCCCAATTCAACTTAAATAGACCTCTTGCGAAATTGAAAACAAAAACATGGTACAATGAGTAAGACGTTAATTAATAAATGGTAATTTATGGACTACGAATCTATCAAAAATTTAAAAGCTGAAGAGTTCAAACG
>JBEDKD010000231.1:0-10968 GCA_041172365.1 Cyanobacteriota bacterium
AAAATCTCCACTATGACAACAGTCTAACCAAACAATCTGATTGCGTACCGGACTTTCGATTAATATGTCACGGAGCCACTCAAAAGAAATACCCCATTTTCCTTTACTCGGATTTACATCACCCGGTGCTAAATATCCCTTAAATTCATTAGACTCTAAGGATTGAAGCAACCCATGTCCCGCAAAAAACAACAATGCCGTCTCTGGATAATCATCACCCGGATTAAATAGTTTAGAGATTTCGCTTCGTAGAGTATCCTCATCGACAAACCCATTATTCTCCGCAACCCGAATCGCCTGATCCTGGTAGGTTTCAGGAAGCACTTTCACCTCAAAATGGCCGCATTTTCTGAGTAAACGGGCAATAGCCTCGGCATCAGAAGCCGCGCATTCCAAATGTTGCTTCAGATAACGATATCGGTTAATGCCGACTACCAACGCCCGCCGTTTCATATATGATTAAAGCTACTGAGGCTAAAAAGTTTTCAGATCCACAATACCCTAAACGATCGCGTAATGCAACAGGGAACCGGGAATAAATTAGACCTCATCTTTAGTCGAAACGCGATCTTAATGATGTCGGGAAATAAAATAAACCACCAAGACACCAAGACACAAAGGGGTAAATTTCTCTGATGTTGAGACTCTCTATTTGCTTTTCTTAGTGCCTTAGTGTCTTAGTGGTAAAACCAAGGCTCACCTCGGAGTATAATGTCGGGAAATAAAATAAACCACCAAGACACAAAGACACAAAGGGGTAAATTTCTCTAATTTTGAGCTCCTCTCTATTTTCTTTTCTTAGTGCCTTAGTGTCTTAGTGGTAAAACCACGGCTCACCTGATATAGTAATTCTCATACTTGTGAGATCCAGATTTTTCTCGTTTTAGGGAACTCTTAACTCTTAGCAGGGAATAAATTAGACCTCATCTTTAGTCGAAACGCGATATAATCGATCAAAAAAGAAACGGTATTAAGGACATTTTTCATTGGGGTTGAGACAAATTATGCCAAAACAAAAAAATAAATTTAGCCATTTAACCGCGAAGGAAAGAATTTATTTATCATTTCCGGCAAAATTGATGTTAGATAAAAATTTATTACAAGGGAAAATCCTTGATTTTGGTTGTGGCTTTGGCAATGATGTCAAATTATTACAACAAAAGAAATTAGATATTATCGGTTACGATCCCTATTATTTCCCCCAATATCCTCAAGGAAAATTTGATACGATTATCTGTTTTTATGTCTTAAATGTTTTATTTATCGAAGAACAAACACAAGTATTAATGGAAATTTCCCATTTATTAAAACCCGGTGGTAAGGCTTATTATGCGGTGAGAAGAGATTTGAAAAAAGAAGGTTTTCGCGAACATTTTATACATAAAAAACCGACTTATCAATGTATTGTCAAACTCCCTTTTCAGTCAATTCACCGAGATGATTTTTGCGAAATCTATGAATATACCCATTATAACTATCAAAAAAATTCCGAAAATCAATGTCTATTTTGTAATCCCCGGAGAAATCTGACCTTAATTACAGAGTCCGCGACAGCCTATGCCATGTTAGACGGTTATCCTCTCATTAAAGGTCATACCTTGATTATACCTAAACGTCATGTGGCTAATTATTTTGAATTGCCATTTAAAGAACAATCTGCCTGTTGGTTGATGGTAAATAAGGTACAGGAAATGTTATCTCAAGAATTTCAACCCGATGGATTTAATGTCGGAATTAATATTAATAAATCCGCGGGACAAACGATGATGCACACTCATATTCATGTGATTCCCCGTTATGAAGGTGATGTGAAGGGCTATAAGGGGGGAATCAGAAATGTTATTCCTAAACATCGTCGGTGATTTCTAGGGTTTTTGCTAAGGGTGAAATGTTTAAGGAAATGAACCACAAAGGCACAGAGGACACGGAGGAATGAGAAGAGAGGGATAAGAGCGATCGCGCTTAAATCTCACCTTGTAAAATTTGATCAACGGTGAGATTAAGTTCTGGAAAAGTAGGAGAGATGACGCGATCGCGCTCTGTAAAAACAACTTCATCATACCATCCGTCACAAAGGGTAAAAACAGTAATTTTGCCCTGTAAGGGATCGACAATCCAATATTCAGGAATATTTAAAACACAATATTCGGCACGTTTGGCACGGTAGTCGATATTTTTAGTTGATTCGCTCACAACTTCTACTACTAAGAGTGGTGGGAGTTCCTTAACACGAATAACTGCCTCGCGGTTTTGCAAGTTTCCCCACTCTTTTTTAGGAATAACAATTACATCGGGAATGCGAACCGTAGCACCGCGATCGCCGCGAGGAGATTGAACGCCAACAACACTTTGCAATGCCGTCCATTCTCTACCTAAGCGACTGCTTTCTGTATCGAATGTGCCTACCAGTAATTTAGGGATCGCGCCATGTTGTCCGGTTCCGAGTGCCATAGAAACTAATTCTCCGTTAACTAATTCGTAGAGAGTATCTGTACCGTCATCATAGTGCAGATACTCTTGGAGGGTAAAGCGTTGGGCTGTGACAGTCATAGGATTTGGTGTGCTTTGGTATGATTCTATTTTAGCGCATAATTTTTTGACTAACGCGATCAAATTTATTAATAAAGAGACATCTCCATAAACTACTGTAGGGTAGGCATCTTGCCTGCCATTGATCCGATTTTTAGGAGATAAGGAATAGAAATTAAATAACTTGAGCATAAGATTTGTCGGGGAGCCATTGAGATCGAATGCAGGCAAGATGCCTGCACTACTTTATTAATTTTTCATTCCTAATGATCAAAAAATGCGATATAATGGAGAGAAACTGTCTTCAGGAGAAAGAGATGAAAGCCGTTGAAGTCACAGGAACGGTGGATGAAAAAGGGCAATTATTACTCGATCACCCCATTGAGAATTTTCCCCCTAGTCGCGTGCGAATTATTGTGCTTTTTCCCGAAATAACAGAGGAAGAAGATATCGATCCCGATGACACTCCCATTGAGGAAATAAAAGCCAGTCTCAGGAGAGCATTACAGGAAGCCAAAGCCGGAAAACGCATCCCCCTTTCTGAAATGTGGGAGGGAATAGATGTCGACTGAAACCCATTTTGTACACCGTATATTAAGATTGATTGGGCTCCCTTCGGAGACTGAAGAAATTAAACCCGCGGAGGCGGGTTTCGCGCTACGCGCACGCTACGCGAATGTCTGTGTAGACGCGGTTTCAACCGCCCAGTCTTCTGCGATCGCGTCTTGTTCACCTCATCAAAAAAAACGCGATCGTCTTGTTTGGGCTCTTGGCGGCGATCGCGTCTTTTTCACCTCATCAAAAAAAACGCGATCGTCTTGGGCGGCTTGGGCGCGATCGCGTAGCACTTATCATTAATCGCGCCTCCCTCTAGCTCCCTATCCCTCCCGCGTCCTCCCATTCCCCCCTACACCTCTCGCCATTTATCCCAATTTATGCTTATCCTTTAATCAGGGGGTTGATTTATCCTTCATCCCCCATCGGCCTATGCTAGGCTGTTAACAATTGCTAATATTTATTCCTTCTGCGCGTTCATTTTCCCCTGTGGCATGGTTCATATTAGACGGATCGAACTGACTAACTTTAAATCTTTTGGTGGTACAACGGCAGTTCCGTTTTTACCCGGTTTTACCGTGGTTTCTGGGCCCAACGGTTCGGGAAAGTCTAATATTCTTGATGCTCTATTATTCGCGTTGGGCCTTTCTACCTCTAAGGGGATGCGTGCCGATCGCTTACCGGATCTCGTTAATAACCAACAAAACAGTCGTGGTACTATCGAAGCTAGTGTTACTGTTACCTTTGACTTGACTGGCTTGCCTACCGATGAAGATGATGAAGATGACTTCGCGACAGAAGATGATGAGGTAACGGACGAGCAACCCCCCTTAACCACCGATGATGTCACAGCCGGGGAGTCTGTTACCTCCTCCCACCACAATGCTGCATCAAATCACAAATTAAAAATACAAAAGCCTAAATCCGGCGAGTGGAGTGTCACGCGGAAGTTACGGGTGACTCGTCAGGGGACTTATACCTCGACTTATTATATTAATGATACCCCATGTACTTTGACTGAATTACATGAACAATTAAGTCGTTTAAGAATTTATCCAGAAGGTTATAATGTGGTACTCCAAGGGGATGTTACCAGTATTATTTCCATGAATGCTAAGGAGCGTCGAGAAATTATTGATGAGTTAGCGGGCGTGGCTCAATTTGACCGTAAAATTGTTCTGGCTAAGGATAAATTAGACGCGGTTCGCGAACATCAAGAGCGTAGTCAAATTGTGGAAAAAGAGTTAATTTCACAACGCGATCGTCTCGCCGCGGATAGAGCAAAAGCGGAAAAATATCAGAAAATTCGGGCGGAATTACTGGAAAAATCCCAATGGGAAGCGGTGTTAAAATATCGCAATTCTCAACAACAGGAATGGCGTTTGCGTGAGAAAATCGAATCCGACGATCGCGCTGGGGGTGATTTATCTCAACAAGTACAAGCTATCCATACAGAAATCAACTCCAAAACCGTGCAGTTAGATGAACTCAATGCACGAGTCAAAGCCTTGGGAGAATCCGAATTAATTGCATTACAATCAACTTTAGCCACCCAAGACGCGGAACAACGTCAACTACAAATTCGCCAAGTCGAATTACAAAATAGTATTCAAGAAACCCGCGATCGTGTCTCTCAAACCGATACAGAAATCGGACAATATTATCAAAATTTAGCCCAATTTGAGGGCGATATCGCGACTAAATCAACTCAATTATTGAGTTTACAAAGTCAACGGGATGAAGCCCAAGCCATTGTCGAGCAAACTCGCACAATGGCCAACGCGATCGCGTCCACCGCGGAAGCTTATGTACAACAACAAACGGAACTCCATCGTCAAATCGAAACCCTACAAAAAACCTTAGATCCCCAACGGAAACAACAAGCCCAATTAGGGGAACGCACTCAACAATTACAACAAAAAATCGCCGATCAAAATTCCGTCTTACAAAATATCAGTCAAGAAATTGACTCCAAACAAACTCAACTAACACGCGAACAAGAAACGCGCTCTATGACAACTTTGCAAGTACAATCTTTAACGCAAATTGTCAAGAATGCCGAACAGGAATTAGAAATACAACAAGAAACCCAAACCCGCTTATTAGAAGAACAACGGGAACGTCAACGCAAATTAGATAAATTAGAAGCCCAAGCCCAAGCTATACAAGAAGCATCGGGAACTTTTGCCACAAAAGTAATTATGCAAAGTGGATTAACGGGTATTTGTGGTTTAGTTGCCCAATTAGGACGAGTGGAACCTCGTTATCAATTAGCCTTAGAAATTGCCGCGGGTAATCGCTTAGGAAATTTAGTCGTAGAAGATGATTTAGTCGCGGCCGCCGCGATCGAATTACTCAAACAAAAGAAAGCCGGGAGAATGACATTTTTACCCTTAAATAAGATCCGAGGAAGTCGTGTTAATACTCCAGAGATATTACGTCATGCCGCGGGCTATGTGAATATCGCGGTTAATTTAATTGACTGCGATCCTCGTTATCGAGAAATTTTTAGTTATGTTTTTGGCAATACCGTTGTTTTTGATGTCCTTGCCAACGCGAGATCCTATTTAGGACAATATCGGATTGTGACATTAGAAGGAGAAATTTTAGAAACCAGTGGCGCGATGACGGGGGGCAGTGTCGCGTCTCGTTCTTCTTTACATTTTAATACCCTTGATCAGGGTGATGATGGTATTGAGGGGAGAGTTATTGAGTCTTTACAACATCGGTTAAAGGAAATTGAGCGTATTTTAGAACGGTGTCAACTGGCTATTCAACAAGCCTCTAGTACCCTTAAGACGCGATCGCAAGAATTAATCGACGCGAAACAAAGTCAACGCGAAAGTCAATTAAAAGTAGAACAATTAGAGACACAAATTAAGGAATTACAGCTACAACAGGAACAACTCCGATCGCGGCTTACCCAAAATAACCAAGAATTAGAGAATGCCCAAACTCGCCTACAAGAGTTAGAGCAAGAATTACCCATGAAAGAAACCCAATTAGAAGAATATCGCCAAAGTTTAACCCAATTAGAAACCGCGAATAATCATAGTGAATGGCAACAAATGCAAATCCGTCTCCGTACCCTAGAAGCACAATTACAAGAAAGGGAAAACGCGTTACGGGTAATGGAACAACAATTACGCGATGATGAAAATCAACGTCAACGCGTCCAAGATAAAATTCAAGAAAGTCAAACCCGTTTGACTCAATATCAACAGCAAATAGAAACCCTCCAACAACAACTAGAGGAACTTAATCAAACTTTGTTTACCATTAGTCAACAAATTTCCCAAACACGGGACTCCATCGCGGAGGTAGAAACCCGCTTAGGGACAGAAAAACAAGAACGCGATCGCGCCGAAACCCATTTAAGAGAAAGACGACTCGCGCAACAGGAGTTAGAATGGCAATATCAGAAACTCCAAGAAACCCAACAGCAACGAAGAGAACAACTAGAAAACCTACGGGCTCAACTAGAAACCCAACGCGGTGAATTACCCGATCCCCTCCCCGCGATTCCCCCAGAAATGGAAAAAACCAACTTAGGCGACTTACAACAGGAAGTCCGCGCCTTACAGAAACGACTCCAAGCGCTCGAACCCGTTAATATGTTAGCCTTAGAGGAATACAATCGCACCCAAGAGCGACTCCAAGAACTGACAGAAAAACTCACAACCTTAGAAGAAGAGCGTACCGAACTACTCTTAAGGATCGAAAACTTTACCACCTTACGCCGTCGCGCCTTCCGAGAGGCCTTTGACGCGGTGAATGAGAACTTTCAAACCATTTTCGCGGAATTATCCGAAGGCGATGGACATCTCCATTTAGAAGATCCCGAAGATCCCTTTAGTAGTGGTTTAAACTTAGTCGCGCACCCCAAAGGCAAACCAGTCCAAAGACTCGCGTCCATGTCAGGAGGAGAAAAGTCCCTTACCGCGTTAAGCTTTATTTTTGCCCTCCAACGGTATCGGCCTTCCACATTCTACGCGTTTGATGAAGTCGATATGTTTTTAGATGGGGCAAATGTAGAGCGATTAGCTAGAATGATTAAACGACAAGCACAGCAAGCCCAATTTATTGTGGTCAGCTTAAGACGTCCGATGATCGAATCTTCTGAGCGCACTATTGGCGTAACGCAGGCGCGGGGAGCTTATACCCAAGTCTTAGGATTACGGTTATAACCCTAACGTCCGAGGCACGACTGTGTTAATTACTATGTATTACAACCTGATAAAGATAAAATGACATCTGAACAAATTCGCCAACGCTCTGAACTTTTAGGGACTCAAGTCATTACCCGCGATAAAGGAAAACGCTTAGGGGTAGTGAGTCAAATTTGGGTAGATATTGATCGACGCGAAGTAGTCGCGATCGGCCTGAGAGAAAACTTTTTGGCGATCGCGGGGATACCCAAATTTATGTATCTCAGTAATGTCCGCGAAATTGGCGACGTTATCTTAGTAGATGACGAAAGTGTAGTGGAAGAAGACATTGACATTGAAGCCTATAGTAGTCTAATTAACAGTGAAGTTATTACGGAAACGGGAGATCTATTAGGACGGGTACGGGGGTTTAGATTTGATACAGAAAGTGCCCAATTAGTATCTTTGATTATTGCTTCTTTAGGGATTCCCCAGATCCCAGAACAACTCCTGAGCACTTATGATTTACCCATTGAGGAAATTGTCAGTAGTGGACCTAATCGCTTAATTGTCTTTGAAGGTTCCGAGGACAGACTCAAACAGTTAAGTGTAGGGGTATTAGAGCGCATTGGATTAGGCCAAGCCCCTTGGGAACGCGAAGATGATGGTATTTATTATCCTCCCACCATCGGGCCGGCAAATCAATTAGGCCCTGGAATCAGAATCCCGACACAGGAACCCGTTCAACGAACTACCGCGCCTGTGGTTGAGCAAACTTGGGATGAGGAGGAGCAATGGGAACCACCCGCGAAACAACCTCTACGTCAGAAGCAGGTGCAACCTGTTTATGATGACTATGAAGAAGAGGATGATAATTGGGGTAATGATGATTATGAGGATGACTACGAGGAACGATATTCTCGCACTCAATCTATTCCGAAAAAGGCAAAGGAACCGGAAATCGAATATGATGATGTAGATTCCGATGCTTGGGCTGATGAGGAAGCTCCAAACCCCCCTTATAATCCCCCTCGTGTCAATATTCCAGAGAAGAAGAAGGTTAAAGAATATGAAGAGGAAGCGGGCTATTAATTTCTTTCTTTTTTGTTAAAAGCATCAAGGCGCGATCGTCCTTCTTAACAAATAGCCTATCTGTGTTCATCTGCGTTTAGTAGGGACACGGCACTGCCGTGTCCCTACATATTTTAGGCAATTGGCAAGGGCCGTATCGTGTTACCCAAGGCAAAAATCATGATAGTTAGGAATGGAAATTAAATAACGTGACTATTTGGTGGGTAGTTTCGCCCATAAATAAGTGCCGGAAAGCAGGCAAGATGCCTGCACTACTTTATTAATTTTTCATTCCTTATTTATGACGAATATGCTCATAAATTCCCAAATAATCCGCCCCCGGATTCTTCCAAGAGTAATCATAATTCATACCTTGGAGAACTAATTTTTGGAACTCATCAGGATAACAATACCATAAACCGATCGCGCGTTCCATAGCCGATTCTAACGCGATATAATCCGTTTGATAGAAAACATAACCATTAGCTTCTTCCGGCGGTTTTGTATTATCATAATCTCGGTCAAAAACCGTATTTACTAAACCCCCAACTCCCCGCACAATAGGCACAGTCCCATATCTCAAACCAATCATTTGCGTTAAACCACAGGGTTCATAATTACTGGGGACCACAATCATATCCGCCCCCGCATAAATTAAATGAGATAATTCTTCATTAAAACCCAATTCTAAATGACAATCCGAATTATCATTTAAAAATTGTTTCTCATTCCAAAAATGGGCATTAATTCCGGGTTCTGTAGCCGATCCTAATAAGACAAATTGCGCCCTTCGATGCAGTGCATAATAAATCGCGTGATGCACTAAATGAACGCCTTTTTGGTCATCTAATCGACCAATATAACAAATAATGGGTTTATCATTATGGGCTAACCAAAGTCGCTCTCGTAAAGCCTGTTTATTCTTAGCTTTTTCTTCTAAAGTCTCTGGGGTATAATGATAGGGAAGATAACGATCAATTTCCGGGTTCCACACATCATAATCAATGCCATTAAGGACACCAGAAAATTTATGTTGATGTAAATGTAAGGTGTGTCCTAAACCATAACCAAATGGACCATGATGAGCTTCCCAAGCATGATGGGGTGAAACTGTCGTGACATAATTGGAATAAACTATCCCCCCTTTCATAAAGTTTAAAACAAAGGGATTAAACTCATCCCGCAGACGATCGCGATCAAAATAATAAGTTTCTCGATTTAATCCAGTCGCCCATAAAATATCAGTCCCGGCAATGCCTTGATGTTTAAAATTATGGATGGTATAACATACCCGTTGATTTTCCATGCCATGATATTTGTAAACTTCAAATAACATCACAGGAATTAAACCCGTTTGCCAGTCATGGCAATGGATGACATCGGGACGCTTATTCGTCACCAAAAGAAACTCCAACGCGGCTTTACTGAAGAAAGCAAAGCGCATGGGATCATCATCACAACCGTAATAACAACCGCGGTTAAAGAAATTATCATCAGACTGAGGATCAATAAAAAAGCATTGACGTCCATGTACCCAACCGCAAAAGACATCACAGAGGATCGCGGCTCCATACCAGGGTACAGATAAGTTGTGATAAACCTCATGGAGTCCCCAAATATGGTCATAACGCATACAGTCATATTTGGGTAAAATAAGTTCAACGGTATGGCCGCGTATTTCTAACTCTCGACTCAGCCCATAGACAACATCGCCTAAACCACCCACTTTGGAGACTGGGGCGCATTCAGAGGCAATTTGGACAATAAACATTTGTACCCCTCATAGTAAAAATCGCCATCTTAACAAAAAATAATCTTTTTTGGCAAAATTAGCCAATCGACTTCTGAGAGAGAAACCGGGTTTGTTCAACCAAAACCCCCTTTCTGTCAACAGATAACTGCGACAAACCCGGTTTCTTGCCCCCAAAAGCCCCTTTCTGTCAAGAGATATAGCACTACGGATTTAGATTAAGACACTTGTGGTATGATCGTTGTAGATTAAGGTCTTTAATGAATTTCCTAATGTTTTTCCTCCGTGCTAGAGCATTTGTCTGTGGGGTGGGGGCGGGTTTTGATCAGTTGTCTGTTGGTATTAAATATCTGGGTGAACCCGCCCCTTGTATCTTTAAAGAGACAGGCTTCTCAACTGTCAAGCCCGTACTCCAAGCCCCACCAAGAAAATATAAAGAAACGACAAAGGTTTCTGGTTGTGCAAGGGAAAGTAGGGTAAAAAGTGTCATTAAGGACATGAGCAATCGGTGAAGTTGACCCGCCCCTGAGACTTTCAGAAGTCTGTTACGTAGATAAGCTCCCATTGCACAGTGACAGGTGACACAGAAATTCGACAGTATCTTAGGCATCCGTTATCGCGCGATAGCCTGCATTCACAAGGTTAGTTTAATGCCTGTCAAGTTCTTTACCACAAAGCAGGAGGAGAAGATGACTTCTACAGTCTTAGGCATTGATATCAGTAAGAAGGATTTTCATGTCGTCTTACTTAAGGAAGAGTGTGCCAGTAAACCCAAGAAATTTGCTAACAATACAGAAGGGTTTGAGAGTTTACACCATTGGCTTGTGCAACAAAATGTGGTACAACTCCATGCTTGTATGGAGGCTACCAGCATTTACGGCGAAGCCCTGGCTGAATTTCTCCATGAAAAGGGTT
>JBEDKD010000232.1:0-13187 GCA_041172365.1 Cyanobacteriota bacterium
TGGGTGAAAGATACCTCGGTTTGCCGACCATTTAAAACTTCGATTGTCTCAAATTTCCAGAAAAATATGATCAGTGATTGCTCGGTGAAAACACAAAAAGAAGGATAGTATTTTTGAGAAAAATCCTATAAGATTAAGGATAAAAAATCAATAGCAGTTGAATCAGCCAAACAAGTTGGTAAGTGTTATCATTGAGAAGACAAGTAACACAGGATAATTTGTTGTCTTTGTCAGGATCACCGGAGAGAAAAGCTTAATCAGCTTTTCAGTACAGATGTTTTGCACCTTTACAGACTAAACCCACTGTATGTTCCCTCGATAGCCAAGATTACCCGTACCCTAATGGTGAATCAATCATGCCGAAAAAACAGTCCCCTATGTATCTGCCAACACTCGATCAAGTCATCGATCACTCCCCCTTAACTGTTGGACCAGATACCTTGTTAACAGACGTGATTACTCTCATGGGTGAAAATCGCGCTACTTGTCTGTTGAGTGACACCTCTGAGGAGTCTTATCCTCTCTCTCAAACATTCCCACCTGATCCCCTCGAAACCATCCCCAATTCTAGTTATGTCTTAATTGTAGAATCTGGCCATTTAAAAGGAATTTTTACCGAAAGAGATATGGTGCGCTTAATTGCCGCGTCATTGGATTTTCGCTTAATTAAAATTAAGGAAGTGATGAGTCATCCTGTGATGACACTCACAGAAACGGCCGCACAAGATGTTTTTACCGTTTTAATTATTCTGCGTCAACATCATATTCGTCATCTCCCTATTCTCAATAAAAAAGGGGAACTGCTAGGAGTAATCACACCAGATAGTATTCGTAATGCGATGTTACAACCCACCAAACTATTACGGTTACGAAAAGTAACAGAAGTAATGACCAAAAATGTCATTCAAGCCCCCCCAACAATTTCTGTCCTTGGTTTAGCCAAATTAATGAGTGAACATGGAGTAAGTTGTGTCGTTATTACGGAAGAAAAAAAAGAGAATGTTCCCGAAAATCCACTCTCGACAACTGCTCCTTTCGTCCCCATCGGAATTGTCACAGAACGCGATATTGTCCAATTTAAAGTCTTAGAATTAAATTTATCTCAATTACAAGCCTCAACTGTAATGAGTTATCCCCTCGCGTCTATTCATCCACAGGTGTCTCTTTGGGTCGCCCATCGAGTCATGCAGGAGCGTTATGTGCGACGTTTAGTGGTCATTAATGAAGGGGGAGAACTATTGGGAATTATTACCCAAACCAGTTTATTAAGTGTTCTTGATCCCATAGAAATGTCTGGTATTATTGATGCTTTACATGGGGCGGTTGAAGAACAAACAGCCGAATTAAAACAAGCCAACATCGACTTAATTAATACCAATAATAAATTGAAACAGGAAATCCTGATCCGCAAACGGGCGGAGTCCCGTCTGCGTCTTTTAGAATCTTGTGTTGTTAGTGCTAATGACGCGATCGTAATTATGGAAGGGGTATCAAGAGACGTGAATGATACCAGCTTTGATCCCGAAGATCCGAGAATTTTTTATGTCAATGAAGCCTTTACCAAAATGACAGGTTATCTCCCCGAAGAAATTATTGGTAAAAATTCTAGTTATTTACGCGGGAGCGAAACAGATCCAGTCGAAGTAGCGAAAATAAAGGCTTCTTTTCAGTGTCAAAAACCTCTGCGTGTCGAATTAATTAATTATCGCAAAGATGGAACACCTTATTGGGTAGAACTCAACAGTGTTCCCGTCAAAGATGAACAAGGAAATTTAAGTCATTGGATATCTATTCAACGGAATATTACAGAACGAAAATTCATGGAAAAAGCCCTATTTGAGGAAAAAGAATTAGCCCAAGTCACATTAAAATCCATTGGGGATGGTGTCATTACAACGGACTCCGAAGGGCGAGTCGTTTCCCTTAATCCGGTGGCGGAAACTCTCACAGGTTGGTCAACTATGAACGCGAAGGGTTTACCCCTGACAAAGGTAATGCAAATTATCCATGAAGAGACGGGAACTCATATAGAAAATACCGCGAAAATTGCCATGACAGAAAATCGCATTGTCGATATGACTGATTATAGTGTTTTAATTGCGCGTAATAACCATGAATTTGCCATTGATCATTGTGCGTCACCCATTCATACCAATGATGGACGTATTATTGGTGCGGTGGTGGTATTTCGAGATGTCACCCAAATTCGCATTCAAGCCCATCAATTATCTTGGCAAGCCACCCATGATGCTTTAACAGGTTTAGTTAATCGTAGAGAATTTGAATATCAATTGCAACAGGCTGTACAAAATGCCCAAAAACATAATCAACAACATTTATTACTTTATTTAGATTTAGATCGTTTTAAAATTGTTAATGATACTTGTGGCCATGTCGCGGGGGATGAATTATTACGACAAATCAGTGAATTATTTAAACAACGTATTCGTAAAACGGATATGTTAGCTCGTTTAGGTGGCGATGAATTTGCCATTTTATTATATCAATGTCCTCTCAATCAAGGTTTACAAGTATCGGATTCTTTATTGCATTCTATTCAGTCTTTCCGTTTTGTCTGGGAGGATAAAACTTTTACCATTGGTGTTAGTATTGGTTTAGCGGTCATCGATCCTCTTACTGTCTCCCATTCTAGTGTTTTAAGTTGTGCCGATGTCGCCTGTTATGCCGCGAAAGATAAGGGACGAAATCGGGTGCAAATTTATCAAGTAGGCGATCGCGAATTAGCGAAACAAAAAGGAGAGGCTCATTGGGCTGTGCGGATTAATCAAGCCTTAGAAAAAAATCATTTTTGTTTATATTATCAGCCCATTGTCCCTTTAACAAATCACTCGAAATGGGAGCATTATGAAATTCTTCTACGCATGATGGATGATGGGGGGAAAATTGTTTCCCCTATGGCCTTTATGCCCGCGGCAGAACGCTATAATTTAATGAGCTCCATAGATCGTTGGGTGATTGAGACTTTATTTGCTAATTTGAAGGAAACTACGGGGCTTTACGCGATTAATCTTTCCGGTTCCAGTATTAATGATGAACAGTTTATTGATTTTCTGACTTTACAGTTTTCTACTTATCAAATACCGCCTCAATTAATCTGTTTTGAAATTACGGAAACGATCGCGATCTCTAATCTCAGTAAAGCCGCGAGTTTTATTCGTCAATTAAAAGACTTAGGTTGTCAATTTGCCTTAGATGATTTTGGTTGTGGAATGTCATCCTTTGCTTATCTGAAAAATCTGCCCGTAGATTTTGTTAAAATAGATGGTAATTTTGTCAAGAGTATTGTCGATAGTCCCGTTGATTTCGCAATGGTAGAAGCCATTAATCGCATCGGTCATGTTATGGGAATTAAAACCATTGCCGAATATGTCGAAAATGAAATAATTTTGACAAAACTGCAAGAAATGGAAGTGGATTATGGTCAAGGTTATTACTTAGATAAACCTCGACCATTTATTACATTAAATTCTCCCACAGAAAGTGTAACTGAAATAAATACCGATTTTTTTACGGTAAAAAACCAGGCGGTTTCGACAAGAATTGCTTGAGAATACCAGTTTTTTAGCCTGTTTTGGGGATATTTATGGAATTTAATATAATAATTGTTCCTGACACTTTTTTTGATAAATTAACGCGACGGAATCCGTAGGATTTTTGGCAATAACTTCCTGAAAATATCCTAAAGCTGAAACATATTTTTGATTTTGCCATGCTTGAATGCCTTTATGAAAAGTTGATAATGTTTCTAATTTCAGGGGCGAAGTCAAGGAATGGCAACCAAATACTTCATAAAGTTCAATCATTTTTTGTTTGCCACTGGGATTAACGCGATCTATCTCTCGATAATTATATAATAAATCGGTATTTTTGAGAGCGGCAATTACGGCTTTACTGGCAAGAATCGGACAACCATAAAATTTAGTTAATCTTTCTAAGCGTGACGCGGTATTGACGACATCTCCAATCACAGTAGAATCCATGCGTTGATGGGAACCTAAAGTTCCAATCATGCCTATTCCGGTATGAATGCCTATGCCAATTTTTAAAGGCTCTTTGAGATGGAATTGTTGACGATTTTCATTAAATTTTTGTAAACTGTCTTGCATCATTATCGCGGTATTAATCGCGTCTTCTGCATGGGATTCAGATTGAGTAAATATCGCCATTATCGCATCCCCTAAAAATTTATCAATAAATCCTTTATGGGTGGTAATACAATCACTCATTTCTGAAAAAAACGCGTTTAACCATTCAAAGGTTTTGCTCACGACTTGGGATTCCGCGATCCCGGTAAAATCTCGAATATCACAAAACAAAATTGTCATTTCTTCTTCTGTGACATTTCCTAACTGAATAGAATCGACTCCCTGGGGGGCAATTCTCTGTAAAAATTGTTCAGGAACAAATAAACGAAACTTCTCCGAAAGGGCTTCACTGATTTGCCACGCGCTATAAATTTGTTCTTTGATTTGTTGTTTCACCTGTTGACGAACTTCCGTGGCCAAGATTTCCAATCTCTGTTTTTGTAAGCGCAAACTATTTTCGATTTTAGCCACAAATAGACGGCGATTAACGGGTTTAATTAAATAACCATCTGCCATCATTTCTAAACCTTTGAGATGAGATTCTTCATCATCCAACGCGGTGAGAAAAAGAATCGGAATTGATAAGAAACTGCGGTTTTGACGGAGAATCTTACAGACTTCAAATCCATCCATTTCTGGCATCATTACATCTAAAATAATGAGGTCAATCGGACTTGTGTTCGCGATCGCGATGGCTTCATTACCAGAAGAAGCCGACAAAACATCATAACCATTTAAACGTAATAATTCCGTCAATAAAAAGAGATTTGCCGGATCATCATCTACCAGTAAAATACAAGGACAATTCTTAGACATACTCTTTATAGGAGTTACTTATTACTCCATAAGCAGCTTTGATATTATATTTACAGCCCCCCATGTTCTTAGTTTACCTTAGAACTTTTAATTACAGATTGCACGATCGCGATCGCGTCTGTAATATTGAGGGGTTTACTGAGATAAGCATCCGCACCCGCGGCTAAACACCGATCGCGATCGCCAGACATAGCCATTGCTGTTACCGCGATAATGGGTACCGACTGCCAAAGGGGATGTTTTTTCAAGGCCTCCATCAACTTAAACCCATCAATATCGGGTAATTGAATATCCATTAAAATCAAATCAGGTAACACACTTTTCTGCACAGTAGGAGAGTGAATACAATCCCACATTGTCTGGCCATCGGCAATTAATTCTACCGCATAACCTTCTAATTCCAATACTTCCGTAATTAACATTTGATTAAAGGGTTGATCTTCTACCACTAACACCCGTTTCATCCCTGTGGAAATCGAGGGAGGAACCAAAATCTCAGTTGTCGTCATCGGGGTTAATGTTTGTTGGTATAATTCTTGACGCATTTCTGTTAAGGGCAACCAAACACGGAAGGTACTACCGCGATCGCAAACTGATTCAAAAGAGACAGTACCACCATGTAATTCCGCTAATCTTTTGGTTAAAGCTAACCCTAAACCCGTGCCTTCATGACGGCGTGTTAAAGAAGAATCAACTTGTTGAAAAGGTCGAAATAATAAATGCCAACGATCTTCGGGAACACCAATTCCTGAATCTTCCACCTCTAGACAAAGATAAGGGGTACTAGCATTAATCGGAGAACAATCAGGCCGATAACTACCATTAATTTCATTACCATAAGCCAGACGACCTGTTAATTTAACGTAACCACCTTCAGGGGTAAATTTAACAGCATTAGAAAGTAAATTAATAATAATTTGTCGCACTCGGCGTTCATCCAGAAGAACTGTAGAAACTCGTTCATCAAATTTTAATGATAAATTAATGCGTTTTTTATCAGCCCTTGGTTGCATCATTTTCATACAATCGGTAGCTAATATTTTCACATTAACCGGGGCTAAATTAAGATCAACTTTACCTGCTTCGATTTTGGAAAGATCCAGAATATCATTAATTAATTGTAAGAGATGTTGACCACTTTTTTCGATCAGTTGAATATAGTTAACTTGACGTTCGCTTAGGGTTCCTGATACTTGTCGCAAGAGTAAATCAGAAAATCCTAAAATACTATTTAATGGAGTCCGCAATTCATGGGACATGGATGCCAAAAATTCCGATTTTAACTGGGAAGAACGTTCTAATTCTTGATTGATTTGGCGTAATTTATCTTGAGATTGAGCTCTTTCAATGGCAATTCCTAACGTGCGACACGCGGCTAATAATATATCTTCATGGGGAGCCGTTTTCAACTTTTTGAGATCCCGTGACTCTAGGGTTAAAACCCCAATAATTCTACCATCGGGCGCGGGTATGGGAAATATCGCGAATTGGGCAATCCCCGAATGACAAAATCCGGTTACGGCTTGGGGATGATTGTTATAATCTTCCACAAATATCGGTTCACCTGTTTCTACGACTTGCCACAGTAAACCTTGTCCATAGGGTATTCCTTTATTCAGTATTTCTTGCATATTCGCGATCGCGGGTTCTCCATAAGTCGCGATAAATTGAGAGGAGACTTCATTCGTAAGAGTACCCGCGAGTCGGTTTTTTCCTTCTCCACTAATGACTTTGACATCACCAAAGGCGGCATTCATCGCTTTGACGAGATATTCCAGGGCAAAATGTCCTATTTCTTTAACTGTATTAGAGTCTTGAAGACGTTCATTTAGTCCTAAGAGAAACCGTAAACGTTTCACTTCCGCGTTTAATTCTTTTTGCGCTTTGTGATGACTTGTCACATCACGAAAGATAAAAAGGTGATCCCCCGTTGGTGTTATCGTTAGTTCAATTTCGAGACACACTCCATTCGTTTGTTCCACATAAAAGGAATTATGGGAAAATTCGCCTTGTTGTAACGCGGATTTGAACTCTTTACCATCCACTTCGGACCAATATCCCTGGGCAATAATTTCTCTTAAGAGTTCATCCTCATGGGGATGTGATTCTAACCAGTCCGCTGACACTCCCCAGGTATTAGCTAATTTTTCATTGAACAATATTAAATGATGGGAATCATCAAAAAGCGCGATCGCGTTATCAATTTGCTGAAGTATAATTTCCTGTTCTTCCCTTAATTTTTGTTCATCTATTAGTTCTTTTTTCATAATGCTTCCCCTAGAGTTAGTAATCAGCTTAT
Source organism: Cyanobacteriota bacterium (assembly GCA_041172365.1). Taxonomy (GTDB): domain Bacteria; phylum Cyanobacteriota; class Cyanobacteriia; order Cyanobacteriales; family Microcoleaceae; genus JBEDKD01. The sequence goes on from JBEDKD010000232.1 coordinate 7,222, forward strand.
TGCCCAGATTATTGAGATAGATGATTGAGAAGCTTCAGGAGCATCCCTCATAAGCGAAAAATGTCTGGTGGGAGCCTCTGGCTCCCTAGGAATCTAATAGGGATCTAAAGACTCCACGCCACTACCAATTTCCCTTTAGGAGATGCTCCCAGAAACTTCTTAAATCTTCTGCCATATTTTTACCTTTTTTCTCTTAATTGACAGTGAGAAGGATCGGTAATATCTGTGATCCTTGTCATCTTCCGTTTTTTTGATTATTTGCGACAATTTTTTACATTTTATTAAGGGAATTTGACCAACTATAACATATTATGTTATCATAAGACGGGAAAACTATATATATAATTTTAGCAATTTTTCTCATTCAGAGAGTAAGTGTTTATACTGGAGAGAGGGGGTAAGTATAAACTACAGGAAACGGGGACATACAGTGTATATATACCCAAGGAAGATGGGATATACTTTGCTCTATTGATTCCCTCGTTCCCCTATCCCCAATCTCTATTATCCACCACCGACAATAGTCACAATTTCTACGCGATCGCCCTCTTGCATTTCGGTTTCTTCCCAAAATTGGCGATGGAGAATTTCGCCATTATATTCGATCGCGATCAAACGCGGATTCAGGTTTAATTGTTTGAGAAAATCGGGTAATTTTGTCTGAGGCGCACAAGTTTCTGTTTCGCCATTAACTTTCAATGTGAGCATAGGTGGTATCTGGTAGGTGGTATTAGGTGGTAGGTATTAGGTGGTAAGTATTAGGTGGTAGGTATTAGATGAAGACTTAAGACTTAACAGCAATTCCCAATCCCCAATCCCTAATTCCCAATCCCTAATTCCCAATCACCTATTCGGAAATAACAGGTAAAATTTTCTGAGTGCGAAGATTCTGAATGCGGGTGAGTTGGGAGATAAAATATTGAGTGACTAAAGTCGGTTGTTCTGCTTGCATAATAGCACGAACGACCGCGATCCGTTCGGCTCCCGCGTCTAAAACCTCCTCTAAATTATTAATATCAATGCCCCCAATGCCAAACCAGGGCAGGGAACAATTCTTAGCCGCGTAACGAACATAATCTAAACCCGTCGCGGCTTTATTTGCCTTAGTAGGAGTTTCATAAATCGGACCAACACCAATATAATCAGCACCATCATCAATGGCGCGTTTCATTTCTTCAGGATTAGTGGTAGAGCGGCCAATAATTTTACCCGGAGCTAACAACTGACGAGCTAACGCGATGGGAATATCTTGTTGGCCCAGATGCACTCCATCCGCATCAACCGCGATCGCGAGATCAACGCGATCGTTAATCAAAAACAACGCGCCATAACGATGACAAATTTGACGTAACTTTTGTGCGCGTTGTAATCGGAGAGAATCATCAACATTTTTATCACGATATTGAACAATCCTTAATCCCCCCTGTAACCCAGCCTCCACAATCTTATATAAATCATCGGAAGGGGATGTTACCAAATATAACCCAGAATTGAGTAATAACTCCTGAGCACGATAGGCTAACAAACCACTTTCCAAAGTATAAACACGATAGCGCAATTGTTTAAAAGCCGAACCCATATCAGCGCGATAGAGTTTCCCGTATTCTTCCAACACGCGTAGAGCTTCTTGTACCCGACAAAAATTTGCCTGTAATAAAGCTTCCAGACTCGATCGCGTTTCCTCTTGAGGATGAGATAAGTCAGTGCCGGGATCACCCGGAGTATCGCGGGACTTCCGTAATTGGGAATCATGCCATTTAGCCAACTCTTGTCGTAACTCTTTACACTCATTGGCATACTTGGCACTATTCATACCAAAACGACACCATTCTTCAATAATTCTCAATCCCTCGCGTGCCCTATCGAGATTCGCGTCAAGGATACGGTAAATAGCTGGTTGTGTGGATAAACTCCAACTTAAATGATCGCCCATGCCAAAAAACTCCTATAATCTTTAAGTTTAAAGCCTTTGTGAAGGTTTATTTTCTCGGTATGCCAACATTAAGATACAAGAATCCTGCTATATTTTGCCACTTGTCGATTATAGTTTGATCAATTTTCCTGCGTTAATGGAATTTCCCGAAGGTCCTGGGCATGGAAATATAATAGATCAAAGTGATTTCTTGATAAAATTTTTTATCACTGATGGGAGGACATCTGTATCTTCGTCTCAACGCTTCTCAGCAGTCCACGAAAACCTATCCCTTACCACATCCGTGTCTAACTTCTTCCTTATTCCTTCTTCCCTCTTGCTTCTCTCTTCCCTTTTGGGGTTATCATCCGGCGCGATCGCGCAAGAAGTCCCATCAGGCTCCTCTGTGGGGGAAATAGCCCGAAAGCCATCCCCTCAAGAATTTATCCAAATTAACCTAATGCACGTCAACCCCATCACAGGGAATGACGGGCAAGGGAATGGTACCTTGGAGACACCCTATAAAACCATTACCCAAGCCTTAAAAGTCGCGCAGCCCAATACCGTCATTTTATTAGCCCCAGGGACCTATAGCAACCGTAGTGGGGAACAATTCCCCCTAGTGCTCAAACCCGATGTTATTATCCAAGGGAATCCGCAAAATCGCGGTCAAAGCATTATTATTGAAGGTAGTGGTTATTTTATTAGTCCCAGCGCCGCGGGACAAAATATTACCATCTTGACAAGCGATCGCGCTGGGTTAAGTGGTTTAACCGTGATCAATAAAGCCGATCGAGGTTATGGAGTCTGGGTAGAGTCGGGGACTCCAGTGATCGCCGATAATACCTTTACAGGAAATACCCATGATGGAATTTCCGTTGTCGGTTATGCTACGCCTATTATTAAAGGTAATTATTTCACGCGTAATGGGGCCAATGGTATCACCCTATTTGGGAACTCGAAAGCGGAAGTGACAGAAAACATCTTTGAAAATACCGGATTTGGTATTAATGTCGCCCAAACCGCGGAGCCTAAACTGATCAAAAATCGTATTACTTTTAATAAAGATGGTGTTGTGATTCAAGCTTCTGCCCGTCCCATTTTGCGAGATAATTATATAGAGCGTAATCAACGGGATGGTATTGTCGCGATCGCGTCATCGGTTCCCAACTTAGGCACTATTCAAGAACCCGGAGGGAATATTATCCGTAATAATGGCCGCTATGATGTCTATAATGCGGCTAATCAAACGATTTTTGCATCGGGAAATCAATTATTGAAAAATCGGACTCAAGGTGCGATCACGATCGATGGAGTTGTAGCATCGGCTCGGCCAAATATTCCCAATATTCCCACTCTTGTGATTAATAATAACGCGTCGAGTATCAGTCAAACTCCCCCAAAACTTCAATCTTCTATTTCCACTTTACCTCCCCCGATTTCTAGTCCTCAAAACAGTATTCCCATCACAGTACCACCACCAGAATCGCGTCCGATTTTTTCCTCACCGATTAAATCTGTACCGATTGCACCACCAACGGGAGGAGATGCTCCCAGTGTCGCGTCAGAAGGGTTACTTAGGGTTCCGAATGGGAATATTCCCTTGGGAAGAGGCGGATATATTCCCAGTAGTTTAGCCCGTTATTCGGCATCGGGAACGCGATCGGCGGCGCTTCCTTTAAATTATCGAGTATTAGTGGAAGTAACAACGGAGATGGAAGAAGAAAAATTACATCAGATCGTGCCAGAAGCCTTTAGTATAGTTTGGCAAAATAAACGGTTTGTGCAAGCGGGAGTGTTTAATAGAATGGATAAGGCTAATGAGTTACTTCAACAACTTATTAGTAATGGTTTTAAAGCTCGTATTACCAATCTAAAATAATCATGTTATTAGGTTTTTTGATGGGGAGCATCTCAAAGAAGTAGACCGGGCGGTTGAAACCGCGTCTACACAAACGTTCGCGTAGCGTGCGCGTAGCGCGAAACCCGCCTGCGCGGGTTTAATTTCTTCAGTGAATGGGGATGGGTGAATGGGGATTAAAGGTTTATTTTCGTCTTCCTTCTTCCCTCTTCCTTCCCTCTTCCCTCTGTGCCCTCTGTGCCTTTGTGGTTCATTATTTCTTCCCTCTCTTCCCTCTCTTCCCCTTCTTCCTTCTTCCTTCTTCCTTCTTCCTTCTTCCCTCTCTTCCCCTTCTTCCTTCTCCCTTCTCCCTTCTTCCTTCTTCCTTCTTCCTTCTTTTTTCTTCCTTAACAAGTATGCCCAAAAAAAGAGCACTGCTTTTAGTCAATCGTCAAGCACGACATGGGACTAAATTAGTCGCAGAAGTGATTTATCAATTACAAATATTAGGGTTAGACTTTTTTGAGGAATCGACAGAAAATCCCGCGGAAATTCCGAATATTATTCGTCGCCATCAAAACCGGGTAGATTTGGTGATTATTGGTGGGGGAGATGGCACTATTAATGCCTCGATCGCGGGTTTAATAGATACACAATTACCATTAGGAATTATCCCCCTGGGAACCGCGAATGATTTAGCCCGGACTTTACAAATTCCTAATACCTTACGGGACGCGATCGAAGTGATTAAAAGGGGAAAAATGCACCGTGTTGATGTAGGTTGGGTAAATGGTCATTATTTTTTTAATGTTGCCAGTTTGGGATTAAGTGTCAATATTACCAAACGATTGACACCGCAATTTAAACGAAAGTGGGGCATTTTAGCCTATGCAATGACCGCGATCGAAGTAATTTTTCAAGCCCGTCCTTTTCGGGCAGAAATTCTCGTACAAGGCAAAAAATATAAAGTCAAAACTATTCAAATCGCGGTGGGAAATGGTCGTCATTATGGAGGGGGATTAACCGTCGCCCATGATGCCACAATAGATGATCAACGCTTAGATTTATATAGTATCGAAACAAAATCCTGGTGGCAAATATTAGCTTTAATCCCCGCATTAATACGCGGTAATCAGGCAAATTTACCGGGTATATTGACGTTGGAAGGTGAAGAAATAGAGATTTTCACTCGCAAACAATATCCTATTAATACCGATGGAGAAATTACCACCCATACCCCCGCGCTATTTCGTGTCATTCCTAAATCTATTAACGTTTGTATCCCTTGACAGAGTTCTTTTTTTATGTTAGAATAGGTGATGTTTATTGGACTTTTTAAAAACGATGTTTAAAGCAAAATTAACGATAAAAAATATCCTTTACGGGATGACAGCATCTTTAATATTAGTCCCTTCTGTTCACGCGATATCTCAACCCCTTGATGTGAAGGTGATGCCAACACAAGAAAAGGACAACTCTCAGATTTTAATTGTCCAAAATCCCCCAGAGCAGACAATTAAATTTAAAAGGGGTTCCCATAGCGCGATCGTATCAGGAGGAATCGCCCGCGGAACCGTTAATACTTATGTATTAGAGGCGAATAAAGGTCAAACTATAAGTGTGACAATAACATCAATAGAAAATAATGTGGTTTTTCAAATTATCGATCCTCAAGGAAAGAGTATCGTTAAAGAAAAAGCCAAGTTTACCGGAAAATTACCGCGATCGGGTAAGTATAAAATTGTTGTAGGTACGACAAGAGGCGGAGCGAGTTTTAAGCTTTCTGTTTCCATTAAAGGGTGAGAAACGGGTGGGTGAGAAACCGGGTTTCTTATCAGGAAAATTCGTCTCTTTCCAGAGCTCTCACAGAAACCCGGTTTCTTGAGAAACGGGTGGGTGAGAAACCTTTTCACCACCCACAAATAACCTAAATAAACCCGCCCAAAACAGCGATCGCGTGGGGATGGGGCGGGTTTTATAGCATATCTGTTTGGTGGCCACAGATATCGGTGAAAGAGCCCCTACAGGTGATATAAACCAGAACTCGATCGCGTCTTTTTTTGGTCTTTTTTGGTCTTTAGTTTGGTCTTTTGTTGGTGTTGCCCATTGGTGGGATAATCCGGTGGTAGGGGCTGTGCCCCCGTGCCTGCCCATTGTGGGGGTTTTGGGGCAACTACTTCTGGATTGCCCCGACAAGAGCATCGCGGCGATCGA
>JBEDKD010000233.1:0-8159 GCA_041172365.1 Cyanobacteriota bacterium
ATATTAATAATAAAAATATAGAAGATATGCGCCGAGGTAAAATTTCCTATATTAAAACGACTTTTCAGATAGTAGATGACTCGAATCAATCAGGATTTCCGGGGTGTTGGTGGGGACATTATCGAGACGAAATTCCTCTGGGACCTTGTGATGCTATTGTCGAATTAGATTTTAATACTCACGAAAAAAATTATGAAGTGCGATTAATTGCGGTGCGTCCGAATAGTGAAGAGTATTCTCAGGGGACAATTACTCCCAAGGATATTATTTTAGATTTACGCGATCGGATGAAGGAAGAAGAGAGAGATATGGTGGTTTCTTCCTCTTATCTTATTAGTGAATGTCCCACAAGTTGGGAGGATTTACAATATGAATTGTATCGGGGGAGTCAGAGGGGAAAAAATATCACGATCGCGTATTCTCTGCCCTCAGAAAAATCTCCAGAAGAAACCTGGCAAAAACTGATGGGAATCGCGAAATATCTTAGTCGAAGAGAAAAAAGAGTGACTCGTCAACAATTACAAGAAAAGTTAGGACTTAGTGACATAACTCTTGAGATCGGTTTAGAATGTCTGAAACTGATCGGGTTTGATATTACTGCACAGGCTGAAGAATTGTTGATCGCCGATGGTGAAATGAGGGTTTCCCTATCGGAGGACATTTCTCACAGCCTGGAGAAATTCTGTGACGCGATTAGGGAAGAAAATTTTAGACATCACTATTTTTGCCAAGTCCCCTTAAGTACCATTGAAACAATTACCCAAGAAACGGCTCTGAAAGAAGTTGACAATAGGATTCCTTTTTAAGCTAAAATTTGAGATAAGAGTTCCATCATAGCCTCTCAAAAACCCCCGATCAGAAAATCAAAACTCTAAAATCTAAATCCTTATGCTCACCTGTCCCCAATGTCAATTAGAAAACCCAGATAATAACCGATTTTGTATTCACTGTGGTACTTCTTTGTGCCATAAATTTTGCCATGAATGCGGTACAAAAGTAGTATGGCACGATCTAGAATGTCCAAACTGTGGTGTGATAGTGGGTAAAACCTGGCGGGCAATTCTTTTCGGCGGCATTGCACTCTCAAATATCGAGCGCGATCGTCTCAGTACGATCGCGGATACCTCTGTAGATAGGATGGTGGGGGGAAGTGCTAAAGAAACACCCTTGGCGACAACGACTGATGTCATGACAAGGGAAATTGCTCCGATTAGTAAATCTCTTTTTACCTCCTCAGAGACAGAAGAGAAAAACGATCTTGATATTTCAGGTGCAGCCACGGCTTCACGCGTGATATCTACGATCAAAATTCGAGAAAATGAACCCTCGATAAACGGTGATATTTTAAGTGTAAAAGAACCGAAAATACAGGATGATAGTGCAGCAAGAATTCTGGCCAAAAGTAAGAAAAAACCATCCATTAAGGAGGAAGTGTGCTTATCTCTACCGCCAATTCCAGTGGGGACTTATTTAGACTCTCAACAACGCTATCTTATTATAGAAACCGTACCAGAAAGAGAGATTGACACTCCCTTTGCCCTGACGGTATTAGATTGTAATCCGTTACAAATTCCCTTGTTGAAACCCCTGTTAGAAACAGAGAGTAATGTTCCTGCCGTTATCAAACCTTATCTCACCCTCCAATCAAAATTTCCCCATTCTCTTCCCACCCTTCACGATGCTTGGGAAGAAGAAGGACAAAAAGTAATACTAATCGAAGATTGTTCCCAATGGCCGGAATTTGCCAAACAATGGAAGGATGATCAAGTTTCCCTGGAACAATTGATATTTTTTTTGCAAGACATGATAGAATTGTGGAGGCTTTTAGATTCTTTAGGCTGTCGTCAAAGTTTATTAAAATCGGATAATTTACGCCTTAGTCCTCACAGTCCACCAGACAAACCTTTAATTTCTTTTCAATACCTTTATCCTGATGATCCTGATGCTCCGCCCAGTTTATCTGATTTAGGGAATTTCTGGCGTAATTTATTTATTGATTCCCAAAGGACTTTATTTGGTGGGTTAGCGGAATTGTTAACATTATTACCTAAAGGTGATATGAATGACATTGAAGAAGTCCGATCGCGTTTGCAAGACATACAAAGAGAATTAACAGGAGATGAGGGCGAAGAGGAACAAAAAATCATGAAAACTTCTAGTGTAATAGATCAATCTTTGGAAGGAGAAAACGATTTTGATGAGGAAAATATCTGTGACTCAGAGGAATCCGAGTCTCTTCCCACAAATCTTTATCAATTAGATGACGCGGGTGCTACCGATGTCGGTCGTCAGCGGGCTCATAATGAAGATTGTTTTAGTATTGTGACTGAGTGTCGCAAGTTACAATCGAATGAGTGTCGCACTTTTCAGGGAAAAGGGCTCTATATTCTTTGTGATGGTATGGGTGGCCATGATGGTGGTGAAATCGCGAGTCAATTAGCCGTCGATACTTTAAAAAAATATTTTGCAGAACATTGGCATGATGAATTACCCTCGGAAACGACTATTTTTGATGGTATTATCGCGGCTAATAATGCCATTTATGCGATTAATCAAGAAAAGGCTAGTTTTGGTAGTGGCCGTATGGGTACAACCCTCGTGTTGACTTTAATTCAGGATACCAAAGTCGCGATCGCGCATCTAGGAGATAGTCGTATTTATCGGTTACAAAGGGACGGTTTATTAGAACAATTAACGGTAGATCACGAAGTCGGACAACGGGAAATCAAACGCGGGATCGAACCAGAAATGGCTTATTCTCGCCCAGACGCGTATCAATTAACTCAAGCTTTAGGACCCCGTGATGAGTCTTTTTTGGAACCGGATATCGAATTTTTTGATGTGATTGATGATACTCTTTTTGTCTTAGCTTCGGATGGTTTGACGGATAATCAATTATTAGAAATTCATTGGCAAACGAATCTTTTACCGCTCTTGGAACCTAATACAAGTTTAGATGATGGAGTACAGGATTTAATTGATTTGGGTAATGAGTACAATGGCCATGATAATATTACCGCGATCGTTGTTCGTGCTTTAATTTAGGAAGAAGGAAGAAGGAAGAAGGAAGAGGGAAGAAGGAAGAAGGAAGAGGGAAGAGGGAAGAAGGAAGAAGGAAGAGGGAAGAGGGAAGAAGGAAGAGGGAAGAAGGAAGAAGGTTAAGAATGACAATTTTAATAAAGTAGTGCAGGCTTCTAGCCTGCTTTCTCAATCACCAGTCACCAATCACCAATCACCAGTCACCAATCACCAATCACCAGTTACCAATCACCAGTCACCAGTCTCCTTTTTAAAGCAGGCTTGTTTGATTCTCTTAAAGCCATAGTTTGACAGGAGTTGAAACCCCCATCTCATCGCGAAAGTCTTTTCCAGAGGACGATAAATAACTCTTTGAGTCGTCTTCAGACGACTTGAGCTATGAGACAGGGACTTGAGTCCCTGACGGGTGATAAAACCATGAAAAAGGCTGGTTTTTTTGGTGGATAAATAACTCTTTGAGTCGTCTTCAGACGACTTGAGCTATGAGACAGGGACTTAAGTCCCTGACGGATGATAAAACCATGAAAAAGCCTTGCTTTTTTGAAGGAAGAAGTTTTTTTTCTTCGGCTATGTCGGGATAATTAGAGAATAACAAAATCAGCACTTCCCAATTGACTAGAGGTAATCCCATATATTAAAACAAGATAATCCTGGGTATTAAGCTTACTTTGCAAAAGTACAGCAGGTTGAGTGCCTATAGGTGAATTGGTAATATTAATATTGCCAAAAACAATACTACCCGTTAAACCAATTTTATCGGTTCCGGGTTGAAAGTCTAAAATGATATCCGCGAGATCCTTTGTCACTCCTCCCCGTGAATCAAACACAAAAGTATCTTTACCACTACCACCGGACAAAATATCTTTACCCAGTCCACCATTAATCAAATCATCACCACTTCCCCCAGTGAGAAAGTCATCATCATTTTCACCATAGAGAGTATCATTTCCTAGCCCACCAATGAGAGAATCACTACCTTCGCCACCATATAAATAATCATTACCATCTCCTCCATTAAGGGTATCACCTCCGGCTCCACCAAAAATACAGTCATCCCCTTCTGCTCCTACTAAAGAGTCGGCACCCTTATTCCCATAAACGCGATCGTTGCCGACATCTCCTAAGATAATGTCATTACCTTGACCGCCATAGAGAGTATCATCTCCCGCAAATCCTACAATAGAATCACGGCCGGCAAAACCATAGATTAGATCGCTCCCCGCGGAGCCGAGGAGAGTATCATCCCCAGAAGTCCCGTTAATAGCACCGCTTGTCGTACCACCACTGACAGTAGTAGAGGGAGAGGGAGAGGTAGAGGAGGAGACAGAGAGAAATGGAATGGCGAAAATGTCGGATATAAAGGTATCTGCTGGAACTGCTCCGGGCATAAAATTTATCCTATGTAACGAGTATCTGAGACCATTTTAATCAGAGCGCGAGCATTCTGGTTGCCAATCTTTCTCTGGGTTGTTACCCCCTCTGACTGATCCATCTCACCACATTCGCGACAATTTTGAGTTATCTTAAGAGCATAACCCTAAATCATTTGATTGGTGCATCGGTAGCTGGTATTTTGTTCACAATACCAAAGGGTTTATTTTTTTGACTCTTTGCTGTCACCCCAATTCCCACTTACCAGAGGGATCAGCAGCAATTCTTAACTAAACATTCATCTCAATAGCTGATCTATTGTGTGGCGAACATTGGAGAATCCATATATGTTTAATGCAACTGCAATTTTAATCGACTCATTTGTTCAAGAACTTCAGGGGGGCTACCGCCGCACTTACGGCAAATTCAAGCCAGACTACCCAGAAATTATCGCGTGGGCAGGTACTATGGCCTTAGAAAATATAGCTAACTGTGATGCACTGTATCACAATGTGGAACATACGATGTTAGTTACCCTGGTTGGACAAGAAATTTTACGGGGAAAACATATCCGTGAGGGGGGTGTTTCTCCTGATGACTGGCTCCACTATATTATTTCTCTTTTGTGTCACGATATTGGTTATGTTAAAGGGGTTTGTCGTCAAGATCAAGAACCTCTCGGACGTTATGCCAGTGGAGTCGATGGCACTATTGTGGAGATTGAAACTGGTGCAACCTCCGCGAGTTTAACGCCTTATCATGTCGATCGCGGCAAATTAGTCATTGATGAACGTTTTGGGGGCCATAAACTGATTGATGCTGAACAAATTAAACGTAATATTGAGTTAACTCGTTTTCCTGTACCCTCCAGCGAAACTCATCAAGATAGACATAATTATTCAGGACTGGCACGCGCCGCGGATTTAATTGGTCAATTAAGTGACCCCAATTATTTACGAAAAATTAGTGCCTTATTCTATGAATTTGAAGAAGTCGGAACCAATAAAATTTTAGGTTATAAATCCCCCGGAGATTTACGACAAAACTACGCAAAATTTTACTGGAATGGCGTTTTTCCTTATATTCCCGCGGCTATTCAATATTTAGAATTAACTCAAGAAGGCAAACAAATTATTGCCAATCTCTATGCTAATGTATTTCAGGTTGAACACGCGGAACCTCTGGCATTTAAAACTTATGGCAGTCATTTCAATAGTGCTCTTAATAATGGCAAAAATGAAACCCGCCCCAATAATGATGATTTTTCTAAGAACAATTTTCAAGTAGTCGGTGATCTATCTAATCTCAATCTCTAATAACAGAAATTGCTAGGGACTAATTTTTTAGTTTATCCCTAGCAATTTCAAGAATGTTTGCTAGGGTAAATTAGAAAAATATTATGGTTTTGATCTATGACTCCAGAAGTGCAACAAAGAGTTGAACAATTACGGCAAAAACTCCAAGCCACGAGTTATGCTTACTATGTTTTAGATAATCCGCTCATGGAGGATACGGTTTACGATCGCCTTTATCGAGAACTCCAAGATTTAGAAACCCAATATCCCCAATTCATTACACCGGAAAGTCCGACTCAACGAGTGGGGGAAAAACCGAGCACTCAGTTTACTTCTGTCAAACACAATATTCCCCTATATAGTCTGGAAAATGCCTTTAATTTTGCCGAATTAACTAAATGGCAAGAAAGATGGGAAAGGGTATTGGTGAGTGATGAGACAGAGGGTATTACCTCAACAAAGGAATATGTTTGTGAGTTAAAAATAGATGGTTCGGCTTTAGCATTAACCTATGAAAATGGTGTTTTTGTGCGGGGTGTGACACGAGGTGATGGTGTCACGGGTGAAGATATTACTCCTAATGTGAAAACGATTCGCTCTATCCCTTTAAAATTGCATTTAGATAACCCTCCTCCTCTGGTAGAAGTTCGCGGTGAGGCTTTTTTATCTTTAGCCGTGTTTGACGCGATTAATCAAGAAAGAGCGGAAAATAATGAACAATTATTTGCTAATCCTCGTAATGCGGCCTCGGGAACTTTACGACAATTAGATCCTCGAATTGTGGCTCAACGTCGCTTAGATTTCTTTGCTTATACTTTACATTTGCCGGAGTTAGGTACTGGGGAAACAAATATTGTTCCAGTGCTTCCTAATACACAATGGGAGTGTTTAGAATTACTACAAAGAATGGGATTTAAAGTTAATCCTAATCGTCAATTATGTCCCACCTTACAGGAAGTTCAAGAATATTATCAAATTTGGGACACTCAACGCAAAAATTTACCCTATATGACGGATGGAGTTGTTGTTAAATTAAATGCTTTATCCCTCCAAGAAAAATTAGGGTTTACGCAAAAATTTCCCCGTTGGGCGGTGGCTTTAAAATATGCGGCAGAAGAGGTTCCTACTATTGTAGAATCTGTTACAGTACAGGTAGGTAGAACCGGAGCTTTAACTCCTGTCGCGGAGTTAAAACCTGTACAATTGGCGGGGACGACGGTATCAAGGGCGACTCTTCATAATCGCGATCGCGTTTCGGAATTAGACTTACATATAGGGGATACTGTCATTGTCAGAAAAGCAGGAGAAATAATCCCTGAAGTAGTGCGAGTATTACCAGAATTGCGCCCCAATCATGGGAAAATTTTTGAAATGCCAAATCATTGTCCCGAATGTGGGGAGCCAGTGGTAAGGCCAACGGGAGAAGCTGTGACGCGTTGTATTAATACATCTTGTCCCGCGATTTTAAAAGGTTCATTAATTCATTTTTGTAGTCGAGAAGCATTAGATATAAATGGGGTGGGGGAGAAATTAGTACAACAAATGGTAGAAACGGGATTAGTCAATTCGGTGGCTGATTTATATGATTTAACGGTAGAAAAATTATGTCAATTAGAAAGGAGGGGGGAAAAGTCTGCCAAGAAATTAGTCAAGGCTATTGAGGAGTCGAAAAAACAACCTTGGGCTAGGGTATTATATGGTTTAGGGATTCGTCATGTGGGCAATGTTAACGCACAATTATTAACACAAAGATTTGCTAATGTCAAGGAATTAATGTCAGCATCCGCGGCAATAATAGAAGGGGTATATGGAATCGGCCCGGAAATTGCCCAATCGGTTTATCAATGGTTTCAGGTTCCCGCGAATCAGAGTTTAATTGAAAGGTTACAAGGGGCAGGATTAACTTTTCAAGAAGAAGGAAGGGAGAAGAAGAAGGAAGGTGAATTATTTCCTTTCGCGGGGAAAACTTTTGTGATTACGGGTACTTTACCGACATTAAAGCGGGATGAAGCTAAAGAGTTAATTCAGAAATATGGGGGGAAAGTGACTAATTCTGTGAGTTCAAAAACTGATTATTTAGTAGTAGGAGAGGATGCGGGTTCTAAGTTAGATAAGGCTCAATCTTTAGGGGTGGATTTGTTGTCTGAATCTCAGTTATTAGAGATGATTAATGGTAGATAAGTAGGGGCGAAGCATTCCGGTAGATAGCCTATTGGTTATAAGGAAGGATTTATTGCCGGAATGCTTCGCCCCTCAAGAGCCAAAAAATGAGAGTGAAGTGGTGCTTCAGTTTTAATGTCTCATTCGGATATATAGCATTTTTAAATGAGATGTAAATGTGGTACGGGCTAATCCCCGTCACAGGCAAGATGCCTGTGCCACAAGATTGATTGGGCGGGCGAATGCCATTCGCCCCTACACAAACAAAGTCTCCCTTCGGAGACTGAAGAAATT
>JBEDKD010000234.1:0-19095 GCA_041172365.1 Cyanobacteriota bacterium
CCCCATACCCACCCCATCGCGCTCTAGGGAGAGGTTGTGTAGGTGATTTGTCGGTGGGAAAGATTGATCACGATCGCGCCCCTGGTAGGTTAGGGATCAAAAGCCCCTAAAGTGATAATGAGCAACCTAAATGAAGGAGTAAGGATGTATTTATTAATTCCAGCCGCGGGAATGGGGCGACGCATGGGGAGTAATCGTAATAAACTCCTCTTAACTTTATTGGGGAAACCCCTTCTGGGATGGACCTTGATCAGCGCGGAGGCCTCAAAACATATCTCTGGGATCGGTATTATGGGACAACCAGAGGATTTTCCTGACTTTGAGGCGATTTTGGCAGATGTCGCACTCACAAAACCAGTCCAATTGATTCAAGGTGGCGCGACTCGTCAAGAGTCTGTTTATAATGGCCTACAGGCTTTACCCCCAGAGCGCGATCGTGTCTTAATTCACGATGGGGCAAGATGTTTGGCAACCCCAGAGTTATTCGATCGTTGTGCAGAAGCATTATTACATTGTCCGGGGTTAATCGCCGCGATCGCGGTAAAAGACACCATAAAAATAGTAGATAAATCAGGATTAATAGTAGATACACCCGATCGCGCACAACTATGGGCTGCCCAAACCCCCCAAGGATTTGACGTAAAATTATTAAAAGAATGTCACGAAAAAGGGCGTAATTTAGGATGGGAAGTAACCGATGATGCCGCGTTATTTGAAAAGTGTGATTTACCCGTGAAAATAGTCGAAGGCGAAGAAACCAATTTAAAAGTAACAACCCCAGTCGATTTAAGTGTCGCGGAGTTTATCTTACGTCAACGCTTTTCCGGTTAGGAATGAAAAATTAATAAAGTAGTGCAGGCATCTTGCCTGCTTTCTGGCATAAAGATTTTTTGTAGGTTGGGTTTTGCGCGTAGCGCACCCCACGGGAACGTGCCTCAACCCAACCTACGAATCTGTAGGGTAGCATTAGCCTGCCATTGCTCCGATTTTTAGGAGATGTCCTCTGTTATCCTGTAGAATAGACAAACTGCTCATATTAAAACTTTTTCACCCCTCGCGTCTTTAACCCAAATGACTAACCTTCCCTCTCAGTATGAAAATCTACCCGAACAAGTAGAAGCTATTTTACGATTATTAAATAAAGAATCTGCTTTAAAAAATCAATACGATATCACCAAAATTAACACTTCTCTCAAAAAAGCGATCGATCCTCGTTTCGAGATTGTCTTTGCTGGAACCTTTAGCGCGGGCAAATCAATGTTAATTAATGCCCTATTAGGGCAAGAATTATTATTTAGTGATATTGGTCACGCAACGGGTACAGAATGTTATATTGAATATGCAGAATCGCCCGAATTAGAAAGAGTTGTATTAACTTTTTTGAGTTTTTCAGAAATTCAAAAAGATGTCAGTGATTTATGTCAAGAGTTAAGAGTTAGAGCCATTGATATTAATCAAAATACCTCCTTAGAGTTACTTTGGCAATCCTGCGAAAGAATTATTAAAGAAGAAGGAGGCCCCAAAAGTACCGAAAGGGCAAAAACCGCCTACGGTTTAAGACAATTATTAAAAGGAATGGACGATAATCGTAAATTTATTCATCCTAATGATAATGCAATTTATCGCATGGAACAATTAGGACTCTCTTTTAAAGACGCGACAAATTATGCCCGTCGAGGGACAAATAGTTCTGTCTTAAAACGGATTAATTATTATTGTCATCATCCCCTTTTACAAGATGGTAATGTTTTAGTTGATTTACCCGGCATTGATGCACCTGTCAAGCGTGATGCTGAGTTGACTTATCGTAAGGTAGAAGATCCCGAAGCCTCCGCGGTTGTCTGTGTTAGAAAAGCGGATTTAGAGGGTGAAACTCGTCAGGAAGAAGATAAGTTAACTCAAACTATGCGCGATAATTTTGGTATCCGCGATCGTGTGTTTTATGTATTTAATCGCATGGATAAGGTATGGAGAGATGTCAAACTCAAACAAAAGTTAGAAGATTTAATCGAAAGTGATTTTAGTGAGCTCCCCAGAGGCGTTTATCTTACCAGTGGCTTATTGGGATTTTTTGCTAGTCAAATTAAACATACCACCGAGCGCGATCGCTGGGGACTCGATACAATTTTAGCACCGAGTATTAAAAACGTGGCAATTCCAGAGGAAACACCCCCCTTTGTTTTAGCCTTTAATGATTACTGTTTTTCCGGTAAACTATCCCCAAGTAAATTTCGCATTTATCGAGATAACGCGGAAAGCGAAAATGACACCTATTTGCGAATACTAAGTCTCTATCAAACCGAGATTATTGATCAGTTAATCGCCGATAGTGGTGTTGAAGACTTTCGAGAAGCCATTAGTCGCTATCTCAAAGAAAGTAAACGTAAAGAATTATTTACTAATTTAGCCGATGACTTGCAAAAAGTCTGTGTAGCACTCCATGATTATTATCAGGAAAATTATCATTATTTAGATAGTCAACCTGCTAACGTCGAAGCCATGCAGGAGAGAGAATTAGAACAATTAAATCAGAAACTCCAAGATATCGCGCTCAGTTTCAAACAACATATTGAAACTGAAATTAATGAAGTCGTCATCGACAATTGTCCGGGGTTTAAGACAGACTTTGATAAACTACGCGACAAAATGGAAAGTAGTTTAAAAGACTCCTTAGAAAACTTCTCCATGTTAGAAGCCTATCGCCAAACGACTCGCCATCATCAACGTAATAGTATCGCGCCCTTGGTGTCTATCTTAGGAGAATCATTCTATTATTTAGCCAATGAATTAGAAGATGTTTTAGTGAAAGAGTCACGTCAATTAATTAATAGTTTCTTTCAGCGTTTACCCGAAAAAATCCGTAAATCTGAATATTACCATCAATTGAGTGAATTACTCCCCGATGACGGCGGAATTATTGCCGGAATTAAGGAAGTCGAAAAACGAGTCAGGGATGGAATCGAAGATTTAGCCCGGGCAGAATGTGGCCATTATGTATTAGAAAGTCCAGCCTTATATAGTGATAGAGATGTCTGGTTATCCCAATTTCGGGAAACCTTACAAAAAGCCGCGTTAAGTTTAGATGTAACACGGATGAAAGAGGCGGAGCCCGCGATCCGTAAGTTATTAGAAATAGATTTTAAACCCAAGGTGGGAAAAACTACCCAACAAAGTTTTCGCCCTAAAATTGTCAAAACTTTACAATCCCATTTGTTATTAATGGGGGAACAAAAATTTGCCCTTATTCCTACCTTAGCCGATCGCGCTCGCGATCACTTCAAAAATACATTAGGGAAAAAGGCGGAAGAAAAACTAGATAAAAACCGTCAAGCCAAGGCGAAAATCGAGGAAAAAATGAGATTATATAATCAAGCCGTCATGGGCATTAATCAATGTTTAGAAAAAATGGGAGTGAGCGATAAACTTCCCGTGATAGATTTACCCGATATTCTGATAGTAACGGAAACAACGGAGGCAAAAATAGAAGAGACAATCAACCCGATAAAGGAGGAGTCATTACCCGAAACTACCGCGAAAAAAAAGTCATCTCGCACCGCGGATTTTCGTCATTTAAACCCCAAGAAATAGGAATTAACCGATGAAAAAATTTGCCCTGAGTTTATTTCTCTTAATTCTCGGTTTTCCTGTCTCTGCGTTAGCCCAAAATAATGCCAATTCCGAGAAAATTTGTCCCTCTCAATTGGCAGCAAAAATCGACTCGATCGCGTCTCGGAGAGAATTTACCCGATCGCGTTGGGGCATTTTAATCGAAACCCGCGATCGAGGCAAAAAACTCTATGAAAAAGATGCCGATAAATACTTTATTCCCGCATCCAATGTCAAACTAATGACAACCGCGGCAGCCTTACAAACATTAGGGATACAAGAGCGCATTCGTACCACAATTTATAATGATAATCAAGGTAATGTAGTGATTGTTGGAAAAGGCGATCCTACCATTACCGAAACTCAATTACAAGACTTCGCGAAACAGTTAAAAAATAAAGGCATTACTCAAATTAATCAATTAATCGCGGATGATAGTTACTTTCAAGGGGATACCATCAACCCCCATTGGGAATGGGAAGATGTGCAGTCGGGGGATGGTGCCCCGATTAATAGTTTAATTTTTAATCAAAATTCCCTGGAATTAATCTTATCACCTCAAAGATTAGGGCAACCTTTACAAGTCAAATTTGCCGATCAAAATAACGCGAGTCAATGGCAGATTGAAAATCAGTCTGTTACCGTCGGCAAAAATGAAGCAGAATTTGTCGAAGTGGGCAAAGATTTGACAAAACCTTTGATTAAAATTAGAGGTAAATTACAAGTCGGCTCTGATGATGAATCGGTTTATGTGTCAATTAGTAATCCCGCCCATTATTTTTTACAACAATTTCAACAAGTCTTAATGAATGCCGGAATTAGGGTTAAACAACTTTCGGTTACGGCAAAACCTCAAACTTTCACCCAAGAATTAGGCGCGATAGCCTTCGGCTCAAGCGCAGCTATCACGTCTCCGAATATTGGCGAATTAGTCAAAGAAACGAATCACATTAGTAATAATCTTTACGCGGGTGTGTTATTACGTTTATTAGGAAAAAAAGGGAGTGTTAATCCTAACTTAAATAGCGAAGAAAAAGGGTTAGAGATGTTAAAAGTAACCTTAAGTCAATTAGGGGTAAATGGGGATAGTTATTATTTAAAAGATGGCTCCGGGTTATCCCGTCAAAATTTAGTGACACCCCAAGCCTTAGTGCAAACTTTAAGAGGAATGTCGAAATCTGCCAACGCATCAATTTATAAAGATTCTTTACCGATCGCGGGTGTGAGTGGTACATTAAAAAATCGTTTGAAAAATACCTCCGCGGAGGGAATTGTCTATGCTAAAACGGGAACTTTAACAGGTGTTGGAGCCTTATCAGGATATATAGATACTCCTAATTATGAACCCTTGATTTTTAGTATTATTGTCAATCAATCAGAATTATCCTCCATGAAGTTAAGAAACGCGATCGATGATATCGTTTTAGTATTAAGTCGCGTGCAAAATTGTCAGTAAATGTGAGAAAAACGAGTAGGTAGGGGCGGGTTAACCCGCGGCTTCTCGACATCACTAGAAGATTAATAAACCCGCCCTAATTGATGATATAATTTGAGAATTAACCCGGTGCAAAAATGAGTAGGGGCGGGTTAACCCACGGCTTCTCGACATCACTAGAAGATTAATAAACCCGCCCTAATTGATGATATAATTTGAGAATTAATCCGGTGCAAAAATGAGTAGGGGCGGGTTAACCCACGGCTTCTCGACATCACTAGAAGATTAATAAACCCGCCCTAATTGATGATATAATTTGAGAATTAACCAGTGCAAAATTGTCGGTAAATATCAGAAAAATTAGGGGCGGGTTTACCAGTATTCAGGCTATGTAGAAAAGATAGGGGTGAACCCGCCCCTACCGTCGATCGCGCTCTTCCTTCTTCCTTCTTCCTTCTTCCCTCTTCCTTCTTCCCTCTTCCTTCTTCCCTCTTCCTTCTTCCCTCTTCCTTCATTAAATACGATGAGGAGAGCGATAAAAAGGACGTTTAACAACAGTAGCCGGATAGGTTTTACCGCGAATTTCTACATCTAATTGTGTGCCCAGTTTCCCTAACGCAGAAGGAAGATAAACCAGCGCGATCGCCTTATTTAAAGTAGGGGATAAAGTGCCACTTGTCACCTCTCCCACTAATTCATTATTAGAGAAAACTTTATAACCATGACGGGCAATATGACGGCCGGGTAATTCTAACCCCACTAAACGTTGAGAAACACCATTTTCTTTTTGTTTCTCCAAAATATTACGGCCAATAAAATCACCCTTTTTATCAAGATGAATTAACCAACCTAACCCCGCCTCTAAGGGTGTCGTTGTTTCGGTAATATCTTGACTATATAAGGCCATTGCTGCTTCTAATCTTAAGGTATCTCTTGCCCCTAAACCACAGGGAATTACACCCGCCTTAAGCAAATTTTGCCATAATTCTTTGCCCTCTTCAATATCAATCATTACTTCAAAACCGTCTTCCCCAGTGTAACCAGTCCTCGCGATAAAAGTCGGCTTTCCTAATACATTCGTCTCGAAATGAGCAAAATTTTTCAGGGAATTTAGATCCGCTTCGACAAAGGGTTGAAGAAATGTTAAAGCTTGAGGACCTTGTACCGCGAGTAATACTTTTTCCTGGGAAATATCCGCCAATTGAACATCGGAATCTTCTAAATAAGAACTAATCCACGCGTGATCAGAAGCTCGCGTCGCGGCATTAACAATCATTATACCGTGATGTTCATCGGTAGTAGTATCAAGACCTTGATAATAAAAGATAATATCATCTAAAATGCCCGCGTTAGCATTTAATAATACTGTATATTGAGCCTCCCCGGGCTGTAAACGTGCTAAGTCAGAAGGAACTAAAAATTGTAATTTCTCAATTAATTGTTTCCCCTGAAATCGAAACATTCCCATGTGAGAAATATCAAACATTCCCACCCGCGATCGTACCGCGTGATGCTCCTGGGTAATCCCACTATACTGCACGGGCATTTCCCAACCGGAAAAGGGAACTATACGCGCCTTTAATTCGACACAGAGAGCAAATAAAGGGGTGCGCTTCAACGGATGCGCGATCGCGCTGTGGGAATTTTCCGTATTGTGGGGTGAAGTTAAATTTGTCACAGTATGCTCTACCATCAGATATACACTTTACAAATTTTAGGAGAAATTGATGATAAATGCTCTTACAATTTACAACACCAGAGTCTCGTGACTCTTTCGATGGCGATTTTCTCTTCCGGGGTTTTTAACCCTCTCTGTTTTAACTCTCTTATCCTCTCAAAATCCTTTCCTAGTAGCAAAAAGGGGGCTACGCCAGAAGTCGAGTGAACCAATGAACGCAAAAGTATCACAATTAATCACGATTGTCAAGGGATGGATCACCGGAAAAATCCCCAAAAGACGACTTCGATTAGGGAATCCCCTAACATCCATTTTGGTAAAGGCGCGATATCTGCCCCTCATCGTCGGCTTAAGTCTCTCAAGTGTCGCGGTGTCTCTCTGGTGGGAGTTAAACCACCAAAAAGGGCAAATTGAAAAGAAAACCCCATTACCCATCAATGATATTGAAACGGGATTCAGGGAATATGGGGAGCCACAATTTTTCCACCTGTCAGCAGTTGTCTTAGGGGGAGGATTTCTTATTGCTTTTTTTGTCGCGTTAACTATTTATTTTGCCCAAAAATTTTATCGACGGGCTCGACAACTTGAATTAGCTAATCAAGAATTACAACAAGAAATACGCGATCGGCAAAAAGTCGAATTCACTTTACGGGAACGGGAACAAGAATTAAGAGAAAGTGAAGATCGTTGGCAATTAGCTCTACAGGGAAATAAGGATGGTATTTGGGATTGGAATATCATCACCAATGAAGTTTTCTTTTCGACTCAATGGAAAGTCATGTTAGGTTATCGAGATGAGGAAATATCAGATCATTTCTCGGAATGGTTCGAGCGAGTTCATCCAGACGATCGCGATCGTATCATGGCGGCCATTCAAGAACATTTGAATAAGAAAATCACTTATAGTATCGAACATAGAATTTTAGGTAAAGATGGAAATTACAAATGGATTCTCGCGAGGGGGCAAGCTCTCTGGAATGAAGATGGTAATCCTATCAGAATGGTAGGTTCCCATACAGATATTACAGAAAAAAAGCAAGATGAAGAAGAATTGCAATGGAAAGAAACCCTTTTACGTTCTATGGCAAATACCTCCCCCTTAGCTTTTTATGTTGTCGATAACCGCACTGATGATATTCTCTACTTTAATCACCATTTTTGTACCCTTTGGCAATTAGAACATCTGGAAGAATCCATGAAAACGGGGGAATTACAACACAATGATATTATCAGAGAATGTTTAGCATTAGTAAGTAATAGAGTCGATTTTTTAGAATCTTTTTGTCATGTAAATCATCAAGAAAATGATAATATAAGGACTCAAGAAATCGTTTTCAAGGATTTAAAAACACTTAGGGTATTTTCGGCAAAAATAAAAAATAATGATCTATCGAGTTCCCACCAATTTAGCTTTAGCCGTCTCTATTTATTTGAAGATATTACCCATCAAAAGCAAGTAGAAAAAGACCTAAAATTGACAGATTTTGCCTTACAAAAATTGGCAATTCCCACAATTTTAATCGGAAAAGATGGTAAACTGTTAAAAACAAATGAAGCCTGTTGCCAACAGTTAGGTTATAGTGATGAAGAACTGGAAAAAATGTATGTTTATGAGTTTGATAAAAGCTTTACTTTAGACGATTGGCGTGAGCATTGGGCTATCCTAAAACGTCAACTTAGTTTACAATGTAATTCAAAAATTATTACCAAAAAAGGAATATTATTACCCGTAGAAATTACCAGTAATTATCTGGAATTTCAGGGTGAAGAATATGTCTTCTCTTGCGTCCGTGATCTCACGGCAGATTTACAGGCTAAACAAAAATTAAATGAATCAAAAGAATATATGGAATTGGTACTACGAGCTTCTTATGATGGTTTCTGGGATTGGAATGTACAGAAAGGCGAAATTTATCTTTCCTCCCGTTGGAAAGAAATGATTGGCTATGGCGAAAATGAACTTCCTAATGAATTATCCTCTTGGAAAAAAGTTCTTTTTAAAGAAGATCAAGAGGGTTTGATTGAATTACTTAACAAGCGTGATAATTCTCACCAGTCAAGATTCATCAAAACTCACAGATTATATCATAAGAATGGTTCCGTGATTAATGTTTTAGCGCGAGCTATTAAAATTAACGATGAAAAAGGAGAATGTATTAGAATGATTGGGACTCATACTGATATTACACAATTAATTCAAACTCAAGAAGAACTCCGCAAAAGCGAAGAAAGAATTAGTGCGCTTTTAAATGTGATGCCCGATACAATGATACGTTTCAGAATTGATGGTACTCTCTTAGATTATCATGGCCAACAAGAGCATTTAATTCCCTTTAATAATCATGTCTCTGGTTTTTTAATTCCTGAAGATATCAAAGATAATTTATTAATTAAATTAGAATTAGCCATAACAACGGGTCAATTACAAACTTACGAATATCAATTAAATTATGCTGATGGAATGCACTATTATGAAGCGAGACTGGTGAAAAGTAATGCTGATGAAGCTGTTTGTATTATCCGTGAGATGACTCAAGGGAGAAAAACAGAAGAAGCTTTACGCAATAGTCGAAAAATTATTGATAAAATTGCGGATTCTACTCCCAATATTCTTTATGTTTATCATTTGATTGAGCGTAAAATCGTTTATCTTAATCGTGCTACCATTGATGTTTTAGGTTATACAAAAGAAGAGATTGTCGCGGGGGGTATGGAATTCTTACAAAGACTGATTCATCCTGAAGATATCACGAGACTTTCTGAATATTTAGAGCAAATTATGATCGGTTTAGATGGTAATGTCTTTGAGTTTGAATATCGAATGCAAAATGCTAATGGCATCTGGCGAAACCTGATCAGTCGAGATACTATTTTTACACGCACATCGGAGGGAGTCCCTGAACAAATTTTGGGAACCGCGATCGATATGACGGAAAGTAAAATGGTAAATGAGGAACTGACAAGCCGACTTAATGAAGTGAAGGAGCGTAATGAAGAAATTACTTTATTAAGTCACATGACTCATTTATTACAAGCGGCTATCAGCGTTGATGAAGCTTGGTTAGTCATTTCTCAGTTAATGCCTATGTTATTTCCTCATAATTCCGGGGGAGTTTTTCGACTAAATCCAGTATTTAATTCTCTGGAAGCTGTAATTATCTGGGGAACTCCCAGTACCACCCAGGAGTTATTTTTATTCGATGAATGTTTAGCTCTTCAAAAGGGCCAACCTCATTTACAAGAACATAAGTCTAATGTTTTATGTTGTCAGCATTTAATTTCTTGTTCCCCCGCGATGTCTTTTTGTATCCCCATTGCTAATCAAGGGGAAACAATTGGTTTATTTTATCTGGGTGCGGGTTTAAAAAATTATAGTCTTTCTCAAGGGGATATCCTTTTGTCTCAAGAGCAAACTATTCTTAAAGATAAACAACAGTTAGCCGTGACAGTAACGCGACAAATTTCGATGGGATTAGCTAATTTAACTCTGCGGGAAACTTTGCGACATCAGAGTATTCGTGACACTTTAACGGGTTTATATAATCGCCGTTATTTGGAGGAATCTTTGGACAGAGAAATTCATCTGGCTAGACGGAATAAGACAACTTTGGGTGTGATTATGTTAGATGTAGATCACTTTAAGCGATTTAATGATACTTTTGGCCATGACGCGGGTGATGTTGTGTTACGAGAATTAGGATTGTTTTTACAAAATAATATTCGTCGCTCTGATATTGCTTGTCGTTATGGTGGCGAGGAATTAACGGTTATTTTACCTGGTGCTTCTTTAGAGCAAATTACTCTACGGGCAGAGCAGTTACGCCAGGGAGTTAAGTCTTTAAAACTTGTTTATCAAGGTCAGTCTCTTGGTAATATTACTTTATCTTTGGGTGTGGCTTGTTTTCCTCAACATGGTGACTCTGGTAAAGAGGTAATTCATGTGGCTGATAGCGCGTTATATCAAGCTAAACGACTCGGGCGCGATCGCGTGGTGGCTGCTACTAATTAATTCTTTAAAATTAGTCTGTTATCCTTTAAAATAATTAAGTTTACTTTCGTGGGAATGAAAGCTTTTTTTGTGCTGAGAAAATTATTGAGAGGAAATAATGAGGAAGAAAAAACGACCCATTGGGGTTGATTTATTTGCGGGCGCGGGCGGTATGACTCTAGGATTTGAACAGGGGGGATTTGATGTCCTTGCCGCGGTCGAATTTGACCCGATTCATTGTGCTACCCATGAGTTTAATTTTCCCTTCTGCTCGATTTTATGTCGCTCTATGACTGATATTACTGCCCAAGAAATACGCGATAATTCTCCTATTGGGGAGCAAGATATTGATGTGGTTTTTGGGGGGCCCCCCTGTCAGGGTTTTTCTTTAATGGGTAAACGGGCTTTAGATGACCCCCGTAATGAGTTAGTTTTTCATTTTATGCGGTTAGTTATTGAGTTAAATCCTAAATATTTTGTTATGGAAAATGTGCCGGGGATTGCCATCGGTAAACATCGACATTTTTTGCGGGAAATTATTCATGATTTTCGGGCTAATGGCTATGATGTGGAAGAAAATTATCAGGTGTTAAAGGCTTCTGATTATGGAGTCCCCCAGACTCGATCGCGTTTATTTTTACTAGGCTGTCGCGAAGGTTTACCTTTGCCTAAATATCCCGCGATTTTACCCGGAAAACCTCCTACTGTTTGGGACGCGATCGGTGATTTGCCAAGGATTGAAGACTACCCGGAGTTATGGGATTCTGATAGCGCGATCGTGCCCTACGGAAAACCGAGTGTTTATGCCAAAAGAATGCGTGGAATATTACCCTTAGAAAATGATTATTCTTCTCCGAGAAAGTTTGATAATCAGGTGTTAACGGGAAGTATCCGAACTAAACATAATGAAATATCTATGAAACGATTTGAGGAGACAAAATGGGGAGAATCTGAGAAAATTAGCCGTTTTTTTAAACTCGATCCCAAGGGACTTTGTAACACATTAAGAGCGGGTACTGCTAGTAATAAAGGAGCCTTTACTTCTCCTCGTCCCATACATCCCTATCAACCCAGATGTATTACAGTGAGAGAGGCCGCGAGATTACATTCTTATCCTGATTGGTTTCGTTTTCATGTGACAAAATGGCATGGTTTTCGACAAGTTGGTAATTCGGTTCCCCCTTTATTAGGAAAAGCTGTCGCGAGTGAAATTATACGAGTTTTGGGGGTGACACCAACGAAACCTAGGAAGAAAATAGATTTAGGTAATGAAGATTTATTAAAGTTAAAAATGTCTCAAGCTGCACAAAACTATAGGGTTCCTTCTGATATTATTGCACCCAGAAAACCAACTATAAAATAACAATGTCAGGCGATCGCGCCCGCTCTTATCCCTTTTTCTGCACCCAAAATTCCCCAAAAAGCTAAGAAAATTATCAGAGAAATAGCTGACAACGCGACGATCGCGTTGCCAACTATTTAATCTAAGGGGAGTGATTTTAGCATCCCATCCCCCTTTTTCTCAGTTTAGTACCGCGTTGCCTGAGAATATTGTAAAGTTTTGTAAAGTTTTGCGATTTTCATTAAGAAAAGTTGACGGGACTTGTAAAGATAGTTAACGTAAGTACATAGATAGTTACAGGTCAAAGCACATAAGGAGGCTAACATCATGCGAGACCTGCAAGTCGTAGTAGTAGTGGTATCGTGCCCAGGGTGGTCCCTTTAAATCTGTCCCAGGAGCAGAAGCTCCGTCAGTAATTGCCATGAAGTGATGTCAAAAAAAGCGTGTGAGTTTAAACGCGTTAACACTATTCCTACTTGATTTATGTTCCCATTCATTTTCCCAGTCATCTCAAATTACCCATTGCCAAGCTGATCTCTCCAACTCATTGACAGGGCTGCAAAGAATTCTCAAATTTGCTTTATTCCTCATAACTTTACTCTATTTACTTTAATCTTCTTTGGATTAAAGCAAATTAGTTATCTCGTCAATTTTACCATCCGAGTCAGCTTGATGTTGTTCAATCTTTTATTCATTTATTGTCAGTGATGCCTTATTTTTTCTGATTCTCTCCGTTTTTGGCATGGCTGCACAATTCTTCTCTCTAGGGAGGTTTTGCTATGAAATTACAAGGAAAAACCGCGTTAGTCACTGGAGCTTCACGGGGTATTGGACGCGCGATCGCGCTGGAATTAGCGCAACAAGGAATCTCTCGTTTAATATTAGTTGCCAGAGACGCGGAGCGTCTGGCAGAAGTAGCGACAGAAGTGCAAAAATTCGGCACAGACGCGATCGTTTTACCCTTAGATTTAACCCAACCGATTGAAGTAAATGTTGGGGTAGCACGAGCATGGCGTGAATATGGTCCAATTCACTTATTAGTTAACTGTGCGGGAGTGGCTTATCAAACACCATTTTTGCACTCACGTTTATCGCAAGTGCAACAAGAAATCGCCCTTAATTTAGTGGGGTTATATACCATCACTCGTTTAATCGGGCGCAGAATGGCCTCTCAAGGAGAAGGTTGGATCGTCAATGTTTCTAGTTTAATGGGGAAAGTTGCCGCGCCTACAATGGCCACTTATTCTGCGACAAAATTCGCGATTATTGGTTTTACTCAAGCCTTAAGAAGCGAATTAGCTCCTTATAATGTGAAGGTGAGTGTATTGTTACCTTCTCTTACGGAAACGGATATGGTGCGCGATTTAAAACGTTTTCGTTGGGTAGCAACAATGACACCCGAACAGGTGGCGAAATCTTTAGTCATTGGTTTGAAATGGGAACAGGCAGAAATTCTGGTAGGTTGGCAAAGTAGGCTCGCGATTTGGTGTAGTTATTTTGCTCCGGGTTTATTAGAGAAATTGGTGCAATTTACCGCGCCTAACGCGACAAGTCCTCCTCAATTATCTCCTGATAATTAGTTGTCTCAGTCCTAATCTTTATGGCTTTTAAGTTTCTGGCGGGTATCTTAATCCGCCAGTTTTTTTATATTGATGTGGGTAAAAATGAGCTAGGGTTATAGTCATTTCAACGTATATTGAGAAATTAAAAAAAACAGTCACAGTAAGAAGAAGCTAGATTTAACGCGTCTCATTTTTATTGGGAATGACTATACACCACTAAGGCACTAAGGCACTAAGGCACTAAGGCACTAAGGAATTGCTCAGAAGTAATACACCACTAAGGCACTAAGGCACTAAGGCACTAAGGAATTGCTCAGAAGTAATACACCACTAAGGCACTAAGGCACTAAGGAATTCTTCAGAAGGAATTCCTCAGAAGTAATATAATCATTTCAACGTATATTGAGAAATTAAAAAAACAGTCACAGTAAGAAGAAGCTAGATTTAACGCGTCTCATTTTTATTGGGAATGACTATAAGTTTTAATTGAGTGCTTTGCTAATCCCGATGGCCACTGCGTGGCCGGTCGGCCGCGGCGATCGCGCTTCCTCTTCTCCTCTATTTTGATGAGTCCAGAAAAGCGCGATCGCGCTGCGCGGGCGAATGCCATAAGCGCTGCGCGGGCGAATGCCATTCGCCCCTACGCCAACGGGATTTCACGCGTTGGGTTCGATTCCTAATTCCCGAAGTTTCGCCGCGAGTGCTTCACTGCGCCGTCGTTCGGTTTCTAATTGCGCGATCGCCTCTTGGGCCCGCTGTTTTTCCTGTTCGGCTCGTTGCCTTTCCTGTTCGGCTCGTTGCCTTTCCTGTTCGGCTCGAAGTCGTTCTAATTCTGCTTTTTCCGAACTCCAAAGCAGTAAATTTCCCCCTTCATCCCACCACCGTAACCAGTGCATAGTTGAACCCAATCGCGTTCCGTACCAAATCCCCAAAAATAGATTAATTTCTGGTATCCAGTAACGTCCCTCTACTGTCGCAGACTGCAAAATATATTGATTTTCTTGCAGACGGCGCACTTCCAAATCGACTTCGTAAGGATCAAAAATAACGTAGGTAGGAATCTGTAAAATCTGCTCGTAGCAGTACAGTTTTCCGTAAGGATATTTAGCCCGAACCGAATATTCCCCCGCGTCGGTTTCTGAGAGAAATTCCATCGCGATCGCGACTCTATCGCCTTCTAAAGATGGTGTATAACTGCGACGAATCACTCCTTCAGCTATGGGCAATACTCGCGGCACATACAACCAATCTGGAGCCTTCACTACCATCTTTTGATTGACGGTAGCCGCGATACCAAAATTCGAGGCAATTAACATTTGAGGTTCGACGCGATCGCTCGTACCAAGAGCATCCGTCAGCGCGGCGGCCAGGGGCGGCTGTTGAATATTTTCCACAGGATCATCTGGTAATATAAAGTCTTCTGGCAGTTTTTCCCAGGTAACAACAGGTTCTTTTTTTGTGGGAATAAGTGGGAGAACCATAGGTCAATTCCTAGCTGTTGTAATTGCTCTATTTTATCATAACTTAGCTGTAAATTTCCTGCCTTTTTTTCTGCTTCACCAAAAGCGAACGGCGACCGCATTCGCCCCGCGGGTTAGAGATTATCCCACAATTTTCAAGAAGTTTCGGACAGATCGCGTCTGGTTTTAAGAAATGAACCACAAAGGCACAGAGGACACAGAGAAAGAGAGAAAAAGTTATTGACAACAGCTTCAAGTAAATGTTAGATTAAAAGAAGTCTGGTTAAATTTTGAGGATAAAACGATGACACAAGAACTCATGGATTTAAAAACCAGTATCCTAGAAGGACGTTATAGTGATGCTTTGTTGATTGTAGATGAGTTAGAAGGAATGAGTAAACAGGCGATTCTGCGAAATATTAAAGCTTTTCTGAAAATTCTCTTGATTCATTTAATTAAAAATCAGGTAGAACAACGTTTAACGGGTTCTTGGGCTTGTTCTATTCGTAATGCTGTCCTCGAAATTCAAGACCTGAATTTAAAAGGGAATAAAACATCATATTATATCAATAATGATGAATGGGATGGTTTTATTGAAAGTGTCCTAATTGGCGCGATCGCGGATGCTTCTGAAGAAGTATTAAATGGTAAATTAAATCGTGTTCAACTGGCGGCAAGAATAGAGCAATCACCAATTATATTAACGGCTCATCGACTTCTCAATTTGACTTATAATTATTCCGAGCAAGAGTTACCTGTTATTATGGATGATTATTTAAGTCAGTTACCGGGGGGTGAAGATTGGAGTAATCGCAGAAATTAACGGGAAAACACGCGATAAGCGCGATCGCGTCCCCTTGTAATAAATGAACCACTAAGGCACAAAGGGCACAAAGAAAGAGAGAAAAAATTATTGACAAGAGCCTTAATTTAATGTTAGATTAAGAGCAGTCTGGTGAAAAATTGAGGGAGAATTTATGACACAAGAACTCATGGATTTAAAAACCAGTATCCTCGAAGGACGTTATAGTGATGCTTTGCTGATTGTAGATGAGTTAGAAGGAATGAGTAAACAGGCTATTCTGCGAAATATAGAATCTCTTTTAAAAATTCTCTTGATTCATTTAATCAAAAATCAAGTGGAACAGCGTTTAACTTCTTCTTGGGTTGCTTCTATTCGTAATTCTCTGCGCGAAATTCAAAAACTTAATCTCAAAGATAATAAGACTTCTTATTATATCAAATCGGAGCAATGGGAATCTTTCCTTGAGAATGAATGGGAAGCCGCGATTGCGGATGCTTCGGAAGAAGTAATGAATGGTATTTATAATGAAGTTGAACTGGCAGAAATGCTAAATAGAAGTCAACTGATGCAAGTCACAATGACATTATTAAATCTAACTTATCAGCACTCCGTTAAAGATTTACCTGGGATTTTAGGGGATTATTTACTTAAGTTACCCGGTGGGGAAGACTGGAGAAATAAACGTAAGTAATTAGCGCGATAAGCGCTACGCGCAGGCTGCGCCACCGTGTCTGGTTTTAAGAAATGAACCACAAAGGCACAAAGGGCACAAAGAAAGAGAAAAAATTTATTGACAAGAGCCTTAAGTTAATGTTAGATTAAGAGCAGTCTGGTTAAATATTGAGGGAAAAATTATGACACAAGAACTCATGGATTTAAAAACCAGTATCCTAGAAGGACGTTATCACGATGCGTTGTGTATTGTAGATGAATTAGAAGGAATGAGTAAACAGGCAATTTTGGCGAAAATAGAATCTTATTTAATGATTCTCCTAATTCATTTAATTAAAAATCAGGTAGAACAGAGATTAACCAGTTCTTGGGCTAATTCGATTCGGACTTCTCTCCGTGAAATAAAAAAATGGAATTTAAAGGATAATAAAACTTCCTACTATATCAATTCTGATGAATGGGAAACTTTGATAGATGAAGTGATTGAAGACGCGATCGCGGAGGCTTCGGAAGAAGTAATGAATGGTGCTTACAATCAATTTCAACTAGGAGAAATGATTGATAAAACTCTAATTCGGCAAAGGAGTCTCAATTTGCTCAATCTCACTTATCAATATTCCAAGAAAGAATTACCCGCGATTCTGGCTGAGAATTTAATGCAGTTACCCGGTGGGGAAGATTGGAGTAATCGCAGAAATTAAGGGGAAAATACTTTTATAAGTGAACCACAAAGGCACAGATGAGACAGAGAAAGAATGATTGACAAGAACATTGACTCTATGTTAAATTAAAATAATTCTGGTTAAATTTTGAGGGGAAAACGATGACACAAGAACTCATGGATTTAAAAACCAGTATCCTAGAAGGACGTTATCACGATGCGTTGTGTATTGTAGACGAATTAGAAGGAATGAGTAAAAAGGCGACTTTGCGACAAATTAAATCCTTCCTCCGCATCTTGCTTAT
This sequence comes from Cyanobacteriota bacterium, assembly GCA_041172365.1. Lineage (GTDB taxonomy): Bacteria > Cyanobacteriota > Cyanobacteriia > Cyanobacteriales > Microcoleaceae > JBEDKD01. The sequence goes on from JBEDKD010000234.1 coordinate 17,515, forward strand.
TTATTTAATTAAAAATCAAGTTGAACAGCGCTTAACTAATTCCTGGGCTAGTTCTCTGCGTAATTCTATCCGAGAAATTAAAGATTTGAATCTTAAAGATAATCAAACTTCCTACTATATCAATTCGGATGAATGGGAATATTTGATAGAAGAGGAGGTAATTGAGGACGCGATCGCGGAGGCGTCTGAAGAAGTAATGAATGGTGCATATAATCAATTTCAACTAGGGGAAATGATTGATAAAACTCTAATTCTGCAAAGGAGTCTCAATTTGATCAACCTCACTTATCAATATTCCAAGAAAGAATTACCCGCGATTCTGGCTGAGAATTTAATGCAGTTACCCGGTGGGGAAGATTGGAGTAATCGCAGAAACTAAGGGGAAAATACCCGTGTCTTCTTGTGATAAGTGAACCACCAAGGCATCGGAAGTGGTGAAATTTTTCCCATTAGTATTTTAGGTAACTGTCAGACGGTTAATCGGGCGATGTTTCTTTCCTAGGGACACATATTTTCATCTACAGACGCGAATAAACCCCGTTTCTGGGTGGGATATTGAGAAAATGAACCAGATTAGGGCAATTAGCATACAAAGCAAGAAAAGAGAGAGAACGCGATCGCGTATTTCCCCCATAGACTATAATGAATAAAGAAACAATCATAAAATGGAGAGAAACACCAATGGCTGCCAATCAGCAAGATATCGATATTGCCCCCTTTATCGATCATTCTTTGCTAAATCCTAGCGCGACTCCTGAGCAAGTTGAACAATATTGTATCCAGGCAGATCGATTTCAATTCGCGGCCGTTTGCGTCTATCCTTGTCATGTGCGTCAAGCCGTTAATTTATTACATAACAAAAAAACGAACGTTTGCACCGTCATCGGCTTTCCGACAGGAGCATCGACTCCTCTGGTTAAACTTTATGAGGCTCAAGACGCGGTAGAAAATGGTGCAGATGAGTTAGATTTTGTCATTAATTTAGGATATGTGAAAGCGGGAAAAACGAATGAACTTCACGAAGAAATCGCCCAAATTCGTGAAGAAACAGGAAAACCGATAAAAGCCATTTTAGAAATGGGATTATTAACAGAAACCGAGCAACGTCTCGCGGCAGAAATTTGTATGGAAGCGGGTGTCGCGTATCTCAAAACTCATACCGGGTTTTATGGGGGAGTCACACTTGAAGATGTACGTTTATTACATGAAATTACCAAAGGAAGAATCGGAATTAAAGCCTCTGGTGGAATACGCACCTATCAACAAGCTTTAGATTTAATTGTCGCGGGTGCAACTCGTTTAGGAACTTCTCGCGGCGTTGAATTGATGCGTCAACGCGATAACATTACACCGAAAAAGGACTAATGGGTAATGGCGGGTAAGTTATACCATTTCACGAAAATGATGATGCGATTCGGTAGTGTGCGCGTCCTTTTTCGCGTGTAGCACTAGCGCGTGAGGACGCGCACTTCCCACCTAATAAACTTATATAGCAATCCTATTTCAATTGTAATATTTTTGTAGGGGCAATCCCCCCGTGGTTGCCCCGATTGATCAGGGGTAGGCACTCTGGCTTTACCC
>JBEDKD010000235.1:0-8762 GCA_041172365.1 Cyanobacteriota bacterium
ATCAATTCAAAAAAGATACCCGGAAAACATAGAAATATTCGATAAAAGATGGGATCTGTTTTCACGCAATTTCTGGAATACTTATAATTTTTCCGAATATTTTACCACAGTTTTGAGAAAAGGGGGAGTCGATACGGTTTGATGGGAAATTAAGACGGCATCAAGTTTCTGCCATCTGTGTTTATCTGCGTTCATCAGCGGTTAAAAAGAAGCACGATCGCGCTTGATTTGAAATTAAGACACGATCGCGAACTCTATAGGCAACGGTGTAACCTTCTCAACTATTTTAGCTTTCTGAAGTGCGGTGTTTAAATATAGGTAATATTATCTCCGGTTGAATGATTGTCCGAAGCGAATGCAGTTTCTTCGGAGTGAAGCAATCTCAAAACTCTGGGATTGCTTTGTTCTACTTTGTTGCACTCGCAATAACATATATGCCTGGTTCAGCGTCATCCCCAGGCATGATTTCTCGGCTGCTTTTCACTCCTTTACTCTCGCACAGATCGGCAAAAGATTCTAAACTTTCTAATCTGGCTGAAAGTTCGCTCAAACCATCCAAATATTCAGCTACAGCAATTTGGCGATGAGTCCAAGCTCGATCAAATTTAGTAGCACTATAGGACATATCAAATTCTACATCAACATGAGTTTTTTTGCTTCTAATTTGCTCTGGAGATAAGGCGCGATCGCTTATTGCTATTTCCATAATTCGTTCTACTCGTTCTGGGGTAATATGCTTATTAAACCGAGAATTACTAAAGCGATAAGCGGTAGATAAATAAGTGTTTTCATCATTGATTAATGCTTGACCCCATCTTTGCGCTACTTGTTTAAATTGGGGGACTTCTACCGCCAGTAATTCTTTAGCTTCTTGATGTTTTCCTATTTCTAGGAGAAGATTGGCTTCTGTTGCTGTGGCTACGGCCCAACTTTGAATAGAAACATCAGCATTAAGCATAATTTCAGCATCCAATTCTGGGGGAGCTTGCATGGCTTGATTACTGAGAAATAATCGCACTCTGGAAGCTGTTTTAATGGCCGATCTTGGTGATTCATTAGGAAAACGAGAGCGATCGTCAAGTTCAGCTTTTAAAGCCGCAATTTCTTTAATTAGCATGGCTTGATGAAGATGGGAAATAGCTTTGGCGAGGCTTTGTTGTTTTTGGCGGCTATCTTCTACTAATAAATACAGATAAGCCAATTGTCCAGAGATAATATCTAAGCCCTCTTCAACCCGATTTAAGCGCTTATCAAGATGATGAAAACCTGCGCTTAAGTTATTTTCAATCCGATTTAAGCCAGCTTCAACTCGGTTAAAGCCTGCTTCCATTGACTGTTGAATGTTGCCTAAAGTGTTTTGGATTTGGTGCAGTTTATAGCCCATATAGGCAAAGCCAGCAATACTGACACCGAGGTTTAAAACACTTGCGCCCGCAGCAATTTGAGTCAATCCCATTACTGAGGATAGGGTTTTTTCAATACCCATTAATTTATGATAGGTAAGCCCATGACCAATAATATCAATTCCTCCCAAGATGGGGGAAAAGGGAAGAGTCATCAGTTGGCTAGTTAGTCCGGGCGTTTCGGCTAAATGGCGAACAATTTGACCACCATTTGCAGTACCCGCAGCCCATCTAATAACGCTTCCATAGCGTGTCATTGAACCATCGAGTAAACCCTTGATAATTTCTGAATTGTTAACTAAAAGAGTGGTATCAATAAGCATTTTAATTACTCCTGTTTAGCGATTGTAAACTCCAATATTTTCGTAGGCTTCCATTTGCAATCTAGGGGAGATTGTAAGCTTAACTTCCAAATCAGCATCAGCTAATTTACGGAAAGCATCATATCTATCCAGTTGATTGACTTTACGCTTAAACCCTTCATCAGCTTGATTTAACTCTATAGAGACTAGATAAATATCATATTCTGATTCTGATCCTTTGACGACTGAATAATCGGGAATATTAGCTTTTATTTTAGAGTATTCACTTTCATCGCCTAGCCATAAATATTTCGTGATTTCATAAAGAAATTCCCCATCCTCAAAATCAATTCGTCCCTTTGCTTCCAGTGATTTCAAAAAATCTGCTTGTAAATGAGAAACTACTAAAACTAAAAACTGTTTAGTAATTATTTTTACTGGAGGAGTTGGAATTGGAGGCGTTTGAACTGTAGAAATGCTATTACCCGGAGGATTAGAGTTAGATTTTCTCGGTTCTTCTCTACGAGTTGTTTGTTGTTGTTTTGGTTGATTGAGTATATAGATAAAGTAACCAATTGCGGTAATAGCGAGAGCAATAAGTACAATGAATGTAATGTTATCACTCCTAATATTCATTCGATTCAAAAGGTCATTTATATGTTGATTGAATGAATTTTCAATTGTAAAATTTGTAGGCGGTTCACCTAATGGAGTTTGTATTTTACAATTATTTATTTCTGTTGTACCTTCTTTACAAATATACTCTGTTAAGGCGATTATTTCATGCTGATAATTATCTCCCCGAATATAGTCATTTATATCTTGAGACATATTGAGTTTATTACACCAAATACAGATAGCAGTTAAATAATCTACAAAATGATCTTGGCCTTCCAGATTGATTTGATTCGTTACTTGTTTTAATGTTTCAACCAACATAATAGTATCTTAATCCTAAAAGATAGATTGTTTAGAGTAGGGAGCAAGATGCTCCCTAAAATTATACAATAGCCGACTTAAGATTGACGACTATCTTCTTTTAAATTTTGACAGACTGATGTTGCATGATCTTTTTTAACTTCAAAATCAAGCCAGAACTGTTTTTCATGCTCAAAGTTCTCCTCAATGATAGTTAATTGTTGTTGCAAAGCACGTTCAGCTAGATTGGTAATCTCATCAACGGATTCTTCAAAGTTACTGCTAACATCATCTAACCGTTTGAGAATCCACTCAAGCAAAATATCCCACAAACTTCCTTTCCCTTTCTCTATTCCACTTAACCATTGTTTTGCCATTAAGTCTGGAGAAGGAAGAAAAAGTTCAACATACTCGATATCTTTGTAAATATTCTGAGTTACAGCTTCTTGGTATTCACGGGTTACAGGTCGTGTTTTTGTTATCGTTTTCGTGCTAGAGAAACAAGAACCATCTTCATCTTCTGTATAGTTCTCATATTCGGTTTTGGTACGAGTTTCATATTCTGTTTTCGTACCAACGAATTCTTTTTGTTTGGAGCGATTTTGTTTGATAGGCTCGGAAAGTTCAAAAAAATTCTCAGGTAAAGTTGGTAAGTTTTGAGCTAACTTTTTGCGTAAATTACTGAGTGCTGCTTTTTCAAGGTTAATCGAAGAAAAATTTTCATCTGACAAACAAACTTTTAATCTCTTAACTTGCTCATCAACCAATGATTCTAAAGCTTGTGCAAATTGTTGAGCTTTTCCTTGCAAGAAAAACTCTGCTCTTGCGGATATAGCTTTTCTCATCGTGTGATATAGCAGCCGAAAATAGCGTTCATCATGTTCAATTTCTTTTTTTCCCTGATCATCATCAGCCCGTATACGCTTAACTAAGTATTCTGACTTAGGAGAAAACTTACTCAGTCTTCGACTAACATTATCATAGGCTTTAGAAATATCATCAGCCAATGAAGGTAATGTGACTTCCCGTAGTTTATCTCTTAGCTCAAAAGCTCCTTGATTATTCTTAAGAGCATCGCGAACTGGAACAATTAGAACTTTGGTTAAGTCTCCTTCTACCTCATTAACAGCATCAAAAATCAGAGAAAAGCCATTAAACCCTTTTTTTTCAGCCGATTGTTTAATCTTAATCCGAGTATTTGGATGATCATCGCTTTTCAACCATGCTATCATTTGCTTAATTTCGCCCTTAAATTCTTTTCCCATTTTCTTGATATTTTTCTGCAAATCTTGACGAATGTTAGCGATTTTATCTTTTTCTTGTTCAACCTGTTCTTGATTGTTGATTTTTCGGGATTGAATCACAATATCAAGAGATTGTGCCAAAGCATCATAATTATTGAATACTTCCAACAATGCAGGAAGTATTACCAGTTCTGAGAATGATTTTTGAACCCGCACACGGAAACGATCCCAAAGTTCTCTACCACCACTCCATTCTAAAGAATAGTGGAGAATTTTTCGCATGGTTTCATCATCAATATTATTACCTGAGATAATTGGCATTCTGAGGTTAAAAAACCATTGTCCTAACTCCACATTATTCCCAATACACTGAAAAATTGGATTCAAACAGTCTTCAAAAAGTGCTTTTAGGAATTTTGATCGTGTTGCTTGATCAACTGTTGATGGTTCGTTCAAAGATCCCGATCCCCAAGCACATTGAGCATAATATAAAAGACGAGCATTAAAAGGTAGGACATCAGGAAGTTCTGGAAGCGATAAAACCTTTTTAATTTCCTCTCTTAACTTATAAATCCGCTCTGATAGGGGTAAATCATCCGCTCCTCGGTTATCAACCCGATTTAAGATAAAAATCATCGAATCCGTGCGTCCCTGTAGGCATTCGACAACTTTCTTTAACTCTTCCAAGAGGCGTTTTCTATGGTCATCGTCTACCTGCATATAGTCCAAAGCCACTAAACTAAAAGCTTTATTAACTTGCTCTTGGATAGTTGCTAAGTTAGTCCGATCTTGAACTGATTTCAATCCAGGTAAATCAATCAATTCAACTCCTATTCCGTTGGGTAAACCCAGTAAAGAAGCATCACAAGCAGGTAAAAGAGGAACATGAGCAGCTATTTGTGGCGCAACATACTCCCGTTTTTTACGGGCATCGTGATAGCAGTGCATGACTGCGCTAATCCGCTGGTATAAATCCTCATCATTTAATCCCGTCCATTCACCCGTATCCCAAGCCGCATCCTCTGTTTGTCCAATCATTAATCTCTGTTCTTGAGAATGTTTGATGGTTAATACACCCCCACTCATTTCTCCGGCTTCAATAGGTGCTATTTTCCGACCAATCAGCGCGTTAACAATTGTTGACTTTCCAGAGGAAGTTGTGCCCAGAGTGGCAATCCGAAAACTAGGATGTTTTAGCCGTTGGATGGCTTCTTGATAAACTGTTAAAAAATCTTGTAGGCAAGATTGAATCGCAGGATCATCAAAAACATCAGGGGACGAGTTGACTAAGTTAGAGACTGAGTTACCTAATTCTTGTAAAAGGTTGCGGGTGTTGTTTAACTTAGATTCAATGTTAAGTTCCACTGGATACCTCTGTAGTTAATGATTTCGGTTAATTCCACTACATTCTTTCGCAAAGCAATGAATCTGCTCTTGCTTATTGTCTTTAACTATCTTTTGGTTCAGCACGATCGCGCTTTTAACAATAAGCACTATCTCATGTTTACGGTATGACAGCAAGAACCTGTAATAATTTGTAACACCTGATCACGACAGACGATCGCGCCCATTCTTATCCTCTCGCAACCACCGATCAATGACATTTAACCAAACCGACACTAAATGATAGAACTTATTGAAAAATAACTCAAAATATGATAAACTATTAAAAAATTCTCTATTTCTTTGTTTCCGTGATCCCTGTGATCTTGTGCTTAATTTATTAATAAAATCTCAAATAAAATAAGGTCCCCCGCAACGCCGTCTTACCTCAGTTTTTGACCTGGTATAACCAGGAGGAAACCCGTAGCTCAGGCTTATAAGTTTCTGGGTACTAGCCCAGTCTACTGCTGCCGAGTCAATTAAGTCTCCATTTCAACCAACTTATAGATCAAAAAAACGTTATCGGCAGTCACCAACGTCGCAGTTGAACCTCATTTTTTACTATAACATGAACCTCGGAAATTTGGCAACTATTTTTCCCCATACCAGATCGATTCAATTTCACCCCCGATCGCGAGTAACTCTTTTCGTTTGTCGGTAAGGGTTTGGGGGTTACGGATAACTGTGACATGACCCAATTTTCGCCCCACACGAGATTCCCTTTTACCGTACCAGTGGACATGGGCCCCCGGAATTTGGGCAATTTTGTCGAGTTTTTGCTGATAGTCACAAGTCGCGCTTTCATACCCTAAGAGGTTTACCATCACCGCGCCACCGCAGATTAAGTCAGGATTTCCTAATGGCATTTGGGAGACTGCCCGCAGGTGTTGTTCAAATTGGGATGTTTGGCACGCTTCTATGGTAAAATGCCCGGAATTATGGGTACGCGGTGCAATTTCATTCACTAATACTTTCCCTTCTTTGGTTAAAAATAATTCGATTCCAAAGACTCCAACGGCTTTTAAACTATTTAATAGAGTACAAACGATCGCGTCTATTTCTTTTTTGATATTGGGGGCGATTTCCGCGGGCGCGATCACCCGACGACAAACTTGATTTTCCTGTTGAGTTTCCACTATAGGATAAATAACCACCTCCCCAGAAACCGAGCGACACGCGATCGCGGCTAATTCCCGTTCAAAAGGAACAAATTCCTCTAATAATAGGGAATTGTGGTCGAATTTTGCTAAGATAGATTCTAATGTAACATGGTCTTTAATAATAAAAGTACCTTGACCATCATAACCATGACGACGGGCTTTTAAGACACTCGGAAAATTTAATTGACTTAAGTCGATATTGTCTTTTGGCAATTCCCAAAATTCGGGCGTGGGTAAACCCAATCTTTGCAAATAAACCCGCTGATCATACTTATCTAATAAGCGCGCTAAGACGGACAAATCCGGGCGAAAATTTATGCCATTTTCTGCTAATTTTCCTAACCCTTCTAAGTCAACAAACTCATTTTCAAAGGTAATAACATCACAACGGTTTGCTAATTCCTCAGTCGCGGCAACATCATTAATAGAGGCTAAGATTTTATCCGATGCTATCTCGACGGCGGGATCGGTATTGTGAGGAGTTTGGACGATTAATGATACTCCTAATTTAGCCGACGCGATCGCCATCATCCACGCGAGTTGTCCTCCTCCAATGACACCAACACGCGTAACATTTGGAGAAGCAGAAGTTATTACCTGGGCAGTCGTCATCTCAAATCAACCTAAATTGTCTCAACTTGCTTATTATATCAGAAAGCGCGATCGTGTCTCAGTAGGTTGGGTTAAACCCAGTGAAACCCAACCGGATTTTCCTCTCAGTAGGTTGGGTTAAACCCAGTGAAACCCAACCGGATTTTAGATAAGAAGGTAGTCTCAGTAGGTTGGGTTTAACAAAGTGAAACCCACCCGATTTTCGTCTCAGTAGGTTGGGTTGAACAAAGTGAAACCCAACACTATTTTCATCTCAGTAGGTTGGGTTGAACAAAGTGAAACCCAACAGCATTTTAGAGAAGAATGTAGTCAAAATCAACCGGATTTTCCTCTCAGTAGGTTGGGTTGAACAAAATTTAAGAGTGGGGTTAGTTTATCACAGTTATTGGTGGGGTGGGGCGGGTTTATCAATGTTATGGATGGGTGGCAAAATTAATCGGTGAATCCGCACCTATAGGATGGCAAAATAGGGATTATCGAATATTATAAACCTTGCCTACAAAATAAGAGAAAATGCAGGATTAGCCTACACTATAGCATATTAATCTGGCTTGCACAAAGGAAAAGAAATCTTATTTTGTGATTTCTAACCATTGGGAAAAATCCCAGGCGGGAGAAAATTCTAATAATTCCTCAGCCAGCATATCTAAATCTTCCGATGATAATTCTTGAAATTTAGCTTTTAATTCTGATTTTATCTCACCCTTACGTCTTAACAGGTGCATAATTAGATCAAATTTTCCCTGTTTAACACCCTGTTGATAACTGGCTTCAATTTGTTCATTACTCCAAGGTAATAATTTACCGGAAACATCCCAAAATCTTAACCAATTTCCGGTATTTTCTCCCTTTTTTCCTTGCCAAACTCCGATAAATAAGTTCATTGACTCTAGCCAGTAACGTCCCTCACGATCGCGCTCTTGAAATTCATATTGTTGATATTTTAATTGGTAAACTTCCATATTACCCAAATAGGGGTCAAAAATAATATAAATCGGGACCTTTAAAACGCGCTCATAGAAAAACCATTTTCCGTAGGGATAGATAGAGTTTGATGAATATTCCCCCCGATCGCGCTCGGAGATAAATTCTATGACTATCGCGGGGATATCTCCGTCAACATGGGGAATATAACCGCGATCGAAAACCGAGAGATTGTCGGAAAAAACCGAAGGAATATAACACCAGTCAGGGGATTCGATCGCGACTTTCTCATTAACAATTGCAGCAATACCCAAATGAGAGGTTATTAACATATTAGGCTGAATAAATCCCCCTAACTCTAACATCTCTCTTAAGGCAGATGCTAAGAGATGATGATAAATATCTTCTACTGCATTTTCGGGTAAAGTAAAGTTATCTGGGAGGGGTTCCCATTGGATATCATATTTGGGTTTTGGGGTAATGTTGGTTTCCTTCATTTTGACAATGATCTTTGAGAAATTAATTCTATTATAGCCATTTTGAAAAATCCTGCTACACATTACCATATCTCCTAAATTAAGAGCAATTCAGGGGAATTTTAGGGATTGCTTCTTGCTTTTTCCCTCTTGCTCTGACTACTCTGTGCCAGGAGCATCCTGGTTTGGCAAATACCATTGGTGAGGGCGAAGCATTCGGATGATAAATTATCGGTTTTGAGCAATAGATTCTTTGCCCGAATGCTATGCGCTACATACAGGCTCCCCCAACTACTACAAAAATGGGATTATCCCTCTGCTGGTGGTTTATTACTTCTTC
>JBEDKD010000236.1:0-3515 GCA_041172365.1 Cyanobacteriota bacterium
GGGGGAAGAAAGGGAGGAGGGGGAAGAAAGGGAAGAGGGAAGAGGGAAGAGGGAAGAAGGTTAGGGAGCATCTCCTCAAGGTAAATTGGTAGTGGGAGCGTCTCGCTCCCTAGCCCGATCCTGACGGGAGCGAGACGCTCTGATGCTCCGCACAGGCTATGCCAACCCACTACAGTTTTTTTTGCTTCTTTGAAATGCTCCCGAAGGTTAAGACATCTTTGGAGAGCACAACACCTTGACTGGGCGGGGGGGCTACGCGATAGGTGGCTACATGATGGGTGGCTATATGATGGGTGGCTATACGCGATGGGTGGCTACGCGATGGCTACGCGATGGGTGGCTACACGATCGCGCCCTACCATGAATTGATAAGAGAACTCTTGATAAAAGTTTCGGGTTATAGTATAATAAAGAAAACGCCATTAAACGTTTTATCTATTGCCAATGAGTAATGATATTTCCTATTCTATTTCGACTTATCCTCTGCCAATAAGTTTGGCGATTTTAGCAGAAAGACGATCGCCCTATAACGTCAATGAAGTAAGTGTCGAACTCCATCAAATTCAGGAACCTATTACCAATGCTTCACCAGAAGTTAGGGAAATTATAGAGCGAGTTTTACAAGCAGAAAAAGATAAGCTTTATCAGAGGCCCCCTCGTAATATTAATGATGATATATTGAAAATAATTAAGGATGTCATTAATCAATGAAACTACTATCGCTGAAACTCTGTAACTTTCGTCAATTTTACGGACAAACTCCAGAGATTATCTTTTCGAGGGGAGAGCGTAATACCACAATTATACATGGTAATAATGGATCGGGTAAAACCACAATACTAAATGCTTTTACCTGGGTATTATATGAAAAATTCACTGCCGCGTTTGCCATTCCTGAGCAAGTAGTTAATAAACGAGCCTTGGTAGAAGCTGAATCGAATAAAGGTGTCGGTTGTTGGGTAGAATTAGTATTTGAACATGACAATAAAAAATATCAAATTAAACGCGTTTGTCGCGCCTATAAAAACGATAAGGGCATTGAACATGGTAAAACTGAATTATATATGCAAATTGCCGGGGATGATGGGCGTTGGACTTATCCCACAGAACAACCTGACGCGGTAATTGGTCGTATTTTACCAGAAAGTTTACATCAATATTTTTTCTTTGACGGAGAAAGAATAGATCATATTGCTCGCTCTCAAAATAAAGAAGAAATTGCCGAAGCCACCAAGGAAATTTTAGGAGTAGAAGTCTTAAATCGTTCAATTCGTCATTTAGGAGAAGCCCGTAAGTCTTTTGAAATTGAGTTAAAAAATATTGGCGATCCCGAAACCAAGCTTTTCTTAAAAGAAAAAGCAAAACTTGAAGAAGAAGTAGAAAAACTCACACAACGTCAACAAGAAATAGCCCAAGAATTAGAACATCTTGGGGAAGTAAAACAAGCCATTAGTCAACGGTTATTAGAATTGAGTGGTGCGGGAGACTTGCAAAAACTTCGCCATCAATTAGATACTCAAGCTAGTTCAATAAAATCACAATTAAACCAGGCAAAAGACGCAATGAAACGGGCAATTTCTACCCGTGCTTATACGATTTTTTTAAATGATTCGGCATCCATTTATCAAGAAATTTTGGCAGATTTACGGGAAAGGGGGGAATTACCTACGGGAATTAAACGACAATTTGTGGAAGAATTATTAGAGCAGAAACGCTGTATTTGTGGTACGGAATTAGCCGAGGGCACTCAAGCACATAATTTAGTACAAAGTTGGCGGGAAAAAGCGGGAAATGCGGATTTGGAAGAGATGACTATTCGCATGAGCGATCGCGTGGATGAAATCGAGCAAAAAGTCATACAATTTTGGGAAGAAGTCGATCGCGTACAAATCAATATTAATAATTATCGTGTCGAATTAGCCCAAGTCGAAAATCAGTTAGATGATTTGAAGAAAAAGTTACGCAATTATCCCGATGAAGATGTCAGCCAATTACAAAAACGTCTCGATGATGTCGAATCAAAAATTAGCGATTTCCACCGAGAAACGGGTTCAAATCAACAGCAAATTGATAATTTTCATAGAGAAATCGAGGCTTTCAGTAAGAAAGTTGATAAACAACAAATGAATGAAATGAGACAAAATTTAGCACAACGTCGGATCGCGGCGGCTCAGGATGCGATCGAGAGATTAAATGAAGTCCGATCGCGTTTAGAAAATCAATTCCGTTTACAATTAGAAAAACGATTACAAGAGATATTTAGTCAAATTTCCTTTACCCCTTATATACCCCAACTTAACGAAAAATACGAATTAAGTTTAAGAGAAAATACCATAGGATTAGAGGTAGATGTCGCGGCATCGACGGGCGAAAATCAAATTCTCAGTTTATCCTTTATTGGTGGAATTATTGACGCGGTAAGAGAATGGAGTAAAAAAAATACATTAATGGGACCAGATAGTAGTAATTTTCCTATTGTTATGGATTCACCTTTTGGCAGTTTAGACGAAATCTATCGTCGTCAAATTGCCAAAATATTACCCAAATTAGCCAATCAATTATTAGTATTAGTAACGAAAACACAATGGCGAGGAGAAGTCGCCGAAGAAGTCGATCCTTATATTGGGCGAGAATATGTCTTAGTCTATAATTCTCCCAAACCTGATTGTGAAGAAGACATCATTAATATCGGTGGGATAAATTATCCCTTAGTGAAAGCCAGCCCTAATGAATTTGAATACACAGAAATTATGGAGGTAGATTATGATTTTTAACACAAGTAGGTTGGGTAGAGCGCAGCGAAACCCAACAATTAACTTTAAGAAGTTCCCTTTTTTACCTTAACCCATGTACATCCTAATACTATTTGATAAAAATTATGGCGACTAATCGCATTAGTGTGGCAAAAGATAAAGCAGATTTAGTCAAAGCTTTAACCGTTAGCGAAGGCAAAAATGGCCCTTTTCAAACCTATGCAGACGCGATCGCGTTTGCGGCATCCTTGGGCGCGAAACGGAAAAAAAGGGTTCCTTTGAAGGAAATTGCCAAACGAGAACCCGCGCCTATTGATTTAGATATTTTTATTTCTAGGGGTTATGAAATGGCGATGAAATTGATCGCGATCGCGGAAACAAAAGATCCCAAAATATTATCAATAAACATGGAAAATGAAGCAGAAAGAGTCAAAATATTTGAAGAATATGCTAACGGAGGATTAGAAATTTTAAGAGATGAATTTCGCGGATCAGTGGATTATTTAGAACAACTTTTATTACTCTTAATTTCCGAGCGATCCCACCAAGATAAACCCCCTGAAGACTTTGATTTAAGTCGTTTTTTAACTTAAAACTAAGCCTTTAAGACAAGGTAGGTAAGAAAATGAAACACAAAGACACAAAGGCACAAAGAAAATTCATCCAGGGGAAAATGATATTAAGAAATGCACTGTAGGGGCGGGTTCGCCCACATCTGTGCCACCAAACAGATATGCAGGAAAACCCGCCCCCTCCCCACCT
>JBEDKD010000237.1:0-14367 GCA_041172365.1 Cyanobacteriota bacterium
ACTGCCAAGGCTATTAGGACAGATTTTGTAGGGGCGGGTTCACCCTCATCTTTGAGCCCCAAAGACAAATTATAAAAACCCGCCCCCACCCCACGACTTAACTACCCTGGCGATTGCTATATCAAAACTGGATGGCTCCCTAAATTCTCAGTTTAGCCTTACTTTCTTAAAGCCTATAATCGCTAAATAATCATATAGCAAGGCTAAATAGGTTGTGAGAGTTTTCGCAGTGCCAGTATCTTGCTGGTTTGCGCCGAAACCCGATTCGAGCGAGACGCTCTGATGCTCCGCACAGGCTGAGTCGCGGGGCACACGGGCTTGCGCCAACTCCGCACTCCTATTACTAACATTAAATCTGTTACAACTCCTGACGGATTGCTATATATGCAGCATTACTCACGATCCACTGATAGCCACGTGAATCATCCCATAATACAGGGTGAAATCTACAATATAGATATAGCACTTCTTGGATAGATGAGGTATTCATTTAAACTTCAAACCCTTGACAACACTAGGTTTTGACATACTCCATCTTTAGTCGAAAGGCTATACATAGTGTGGGAAGAAAAAACCAATCAAACGTCTGAGGGGGTTCTATAAAATGCCTCTTTAACTTTCCACATTTAATTTTCGGAGATGTCTACAGCGTTTTTCATTTGAGTTGACTAAATATGTTATACTCCTTGAGTATGCTTATTGAAACTGCTATACAGTCTTTGCAGGTCTGGGATGTGATCGGCGTTGGAAAGGATTAAACAGCTGGTTTTGGAAGTCAGGTCAGAATGAGTCAGCAGTTGTCGCACCCAGCCCACCAATTCATTAGCTACATATTTACTTTACCTTTCTGCATCTTTCTTAACATTGCCCGAAACCATTATTATTTCGTGGTAAATTCTCAAACCACAGGGAAGTAGAGAAAATTACTGGTACCTGAAAGATAGGCGGAGAAAGGACTTTGGGGGTTGAGAGTACATTGAAGGGAAAAAATTGGCTCATAACTCGAAAAATTCACAAATTGGGGTGGAAAAACGTCTATCTAATAGATATAGATATGGAAGGAAAAACTTTCCATCAAATTCAACTAATTTAGGACTCGCAGCCAGGGCAGCCTTGCGCGATCGCATCTGTGTTAGAAATACCGAATCTGCCGATTTTCCACAAAACAGAAACTCATGTACTTAAAAAAAGACCAGCTCCAACATATCAATACGATTGCCCATGAAGGTAAAGTAGTCGTCTTAGCAACCGATACAGATGGGAAAATTTGGTACACAGTCAAACAAGATGGCTTTGAAGATAGTTATCTAAACACTCCCGCAGATCAAAGAACAGGTTGGGAAAACTGGCAACAGTTAGAACTACCCAATGAAGATCAAGCAGACGAGTCCGTTGTTAACCAAGAAAAAGCCGAACTGACTTATCTGAGAGACAGCAACCGCTTTATTCTGCGATCGCGCTATAAAACCGTCAATGAAACGGCCATCGCGCCAGTTCAGTTAATTTCAGCCTTCGGACATCTTTACATCTTCCGTCAATCTAAAACTAACACCTTATTAGTGGATCGTTTCGTAGTTGATGGAATGACCAATAAGCTGAATCCTAAGCTAGAAGTTCGTTTCAAGCGTAGTAGACAAAAGTATGAAGCCACCAAAAACATGAAAAAAGGGTCTCAGGGACTCACCAATACCGACTCCCTAGACTTTCGAGATGCCAATGGCAACTTTTTCTATGAACCTACCACAGAAATATGTGCAGTCAATAACCTGCAAAATGGCTGGTTTTCCGTAGTTTTAGTTCCCACCATCGAAAATGATGTCTATCGCTGGCATATTTTCGCCTACAATAGTGAAAGCAAAAAAGTCGACTTAATCAGCCTACGAGCATCAGAAGATGGGCTATTTGCAGTCAAAGATTACACCATTTTTGAAGAAATTAAGGAAACATTCGTACCTCGTCAAATTGCCGGAGTGATTAAACGCACCCTAGACATAGCAGGCGCGATCGTTACCAACGGCTTAACCGCCACAAAATATGACTTACAACGGGAACAACAAACCCAATCTGGGGAAATGCAACTGTTAAAAACAGTCACCCGACTAATGTTAGCAATTCCCACCGACAAAGGGACAGCCGCCTTTAGTTTTGCTATTGCTGGAGATGGAACTCTCTCCGAAATTGGCGATACTCCCGATAAAACCATCATTCGGAACAAACAAAGAGAAATTCTGCTTCCTTTAAACACTTTAGATGAAATTAAAGCCTTAGCAGACAGAACACCTCCACCTCAAGGAATTATTACAGGATTAATAGAAGGAAGTGACAAAGAAAATGCTGAAAATTTAGTCAAAATTGCTACCGAAGGTAAAGCCGGAGAATTGACTAATGGGGACTTGGTGAAAATCATGGGGACCCTTGATTATCAAGGGCTTTATCAAGCCAAAACCGTTGATGAAAATACCTTTGACATTGACTTAGGATTAACTCAAGGACTAGGTTACTGGGAAAAAGAAGAAGAAGAAGAAGGCGGCTTAATTTTTGATGGCATGATTACCGCTTACGAAAAGACTGCCGATGGTAAATTACGAGTAACCTGTCCTAATCATGGCTTAGACAACGGCGATGAAGTTCAAATTGCTGGAACAGAAAACTATAACGATAGTTATCCCATCAAAAAAATTGATGATACCCATTTTGTGATTGAACGTCAATGGGCAACGGGATCGGCTATTAATATTAAATTAGTCTCTCGTAAACGACGGGGAATTGTCTTTGATGGCACAGATGACCATATTGCCCTACCTGAAATGAATCATAACTACTCTCAAGGCATCACCGTAGAAGCATGGGTATGGTATGACAGTTTTCAAAATACCTCAAGAATTATTGACTTTGGCAATGGTGCTGGTGTAGAAAACATTATCTTTGCCAATGAAGGAACATCCAATAGCCTAAGCTTTTCTGTCTTTCAGGGAACAACATCAGAGAGTATTACAGCCCAAGGAGTCTTAGAAACCGGAAAATGGATGCACTTGGCGGCAACAATTGACGAGTCAGGTCATGCTACCCTCTACAAAAACGGTGAAGTAATTAAAACCGGTTCTGTTAATCTTCCTAAAACTATTAATCGGACTAAGAATTACATCGCCCGGAGTAATTGGTCTAATGATAGCTATTTTCAGGGTAAAATTAGCGATCTCCGTCTCTGGAAAACCGAGCGTGCGGCGGTCGACATCAAAAACAATATGTACCTGCAACTAACAGGTAAAGAAGTCGGTTTAGTCGGTTATTGGCGGTTGGGAGCAATTGGAGAAGGACAAGTCGTTGACTTTTCCAGTAATGGACAGAATGGTACTGTCTATGGCGATGCTTATGTCAGTGCGGCTACCCTTAACCGTAAACTCGCAGGGGGGTTAAACGCGGTTAAGTATAGCAATGATGACTTGTTTGCGGTCAGTGAACGAACAACCTATGAGGAAAGCTTTGAATTTAAGGTTATTTCCTCCTCTGCTGTTAATCTTGCCTATTTAGATAATGCAGACGGCAAAAATTTAGGGACGAAGCTTTTTCAGCTCTCCTATTGGGGAAAAGCCAGTCGTAGTGCTCAAGAAAAACAGATTATTGCGCCTGAACAAATTAAACAAAACCAATTTGAAGATTTAGGAGGAGGTTGGTATCGAGTCTCTGGAAATGTAACTATTCCTGATGGAATCAGTATGTTACGTTGTTTTGAGATTATTAATGTTCAAGGTGACTGGCAATCTTTGGAAATTCGTAAACACCGCATCCGTTTAATGTCTGACAGTATTACTGAGTTTCAGTACAGTGATAGTGTTAGTTTGACTACTTTAGCCGATAATCAGGCAACATTAGCCACTAAATTGAAGCAACTGCAATTAAAAGAGCAAGATGAAGGACTCTTATTCAAGGAAAAACGAGAGTTAGAAGCCAAAATAGCGGCTTATAACGCTCAAGCTGATACCAGAGCGAAAATTGACGCATTAACCGCTAAGATTTTAACCTTAAACGGTGAGGCGCAAACCCTATTAGCGACCTATAATGCGGAGCAAAATAGTCCTTTTAATTATTATTGTGTACTTTCCTTTAAAGCAGAAGGAGATGGACAAAGAGTTCAAGTGATTGGTCGAGGCTATATGAGTTTAGAACTCGTAGGACAAGGTATCAATGATTACCAGAAAGTTAAGTTTATCTCAACAGGTGATGGCTTCTATCTGATGTCTTTTAAAGCAGGAGGAGATGGACAAAGAGTTCAAGTGATCGATCGAGGCTATATGAGTTTAGAACTCGTAGGACAAGGTATCAATGATTACCAGAAAGTTGAGTTTATCTCAACAGGTGATGGCTTCTATCTGATGTTTTTTAAAGCAGGAGGAGATGGACAAAAAGTTCAAGTGATTGATCGAGGCTATATGAGATTAGAACTCGTAGGACAAGGTATCAATGATTATCAGAAAGTTAAGTTTACCTCAACAGGTGAACAGACTAATAATAATATTGCCTTAGCTTATAATGCTTGGCAAGCTAAACTACAACAACTCAACCAAGCGAAGGAGGAGTTAAAGCTGCTTAATGCGGTGTTAACTGCTACTCCGGCGGATAAATTAGCTTGGGATACTCGTCTTGCTCAACTTTTAAATGAAATTACCACTCTGCAAACTGAAATCAACACCTTAAACACTGATTTCATTAATGGAGTAAAAAGTACCCAACAAACTCCCCAAACTATGCCCCAAATTGCTAAAGATAGCAAAGGTTTAGTTACTCAAGGAGCGTTACTCGGTTTTGTGCAATTGGCAAGCCGCCTGAATGCCATTGAAACTTGTGAAGGCAATGTCCAATTGAGTTATTTGGACAGCGAAGGGCGGATGCGACAAACGAACTATGATGCCACAGCAGATGGAAAAAATACCGCCTTTGAACAGTGGATTCCTGATGCTCAACGTGCCTGTTTGAACTTTAGCAACACCAATAGTATTGTTAAGGTAAATCAAGCCTTGTATCTTCCCCCAGATTGGAGTATTGAATCTTGGTTCTTTTATCCACTACCTGAAACGGCAGAATGGAATACTTTAATCCGAGGAAAAGATGCCGATCATCACATTCTGGTCAGAAATCGTAAACAGTTAGGGATTTATCTGACCAATGATTCCTTGGGGCAGAAATTCTATGATAGCGGTTTCAATATGGAGTTGTTAACCGAGGGATGGCATCATGTTGCTGCTGTCGGTCGGGGAGATACTACTCTGTTTTATATTGATGGCAAAAAAGTGGGTGATGTGAAAGCAAAAGCCCTAAAAGATGCGGAAGAAAATCTGAATAAAAACCCCAACGATGCTGCGGCTAAGAAAAAGGTTGAAGACATTAAGAAAGCTATTCTGAAATCTAAGAGCGATGTTTATGCGATCGGGAACAATCATTTAGTTATTAATCAGTCTGCCGATTATTCGGTTATGAAGTTTGATGGGGTAAATGATTATGTATCGTTACCGGAGATCAACTATGACTTCTCCCAAGGAATGTCGGTCGAAGCTTGGGTATGGTATGACAGTTTCCAATCTTGTTCAAGAATTATCGATTTTGGTAATGGTGCTGAGGAAAATATCGTGTTTACCAATGATGGAGTCTCTAACACGCTCTGCTTGATGATATGTCAGCAATCCACAGGAAAGGCGGTTACTGCAACAGGAGCATTAGAAATAAAAAAATGGATTCACCTAGCCGCAACTATCGATGCTTCAGGAATGGCAACCCTTTATAAAAATGGTGAACCGATTCAAACAGCCCAAGTGCATCTTCCAAATACCCTGAAACGGACTACTAACTATATTGGCCGAAGTAACTGGTCTAATGACAGCTATTTTAAAGGCCAAATTACCGATGTCCGCATCTGGAATAAAGCCCGCACCCAAGCAGAAATTAAGGCGAATATGTCCCAACGCCTCAGTGGAAAAGAAGCAAATTTAGTGGCTTATTATCCCTTGAATGAAATTCAAGTCGAAGGTGCTACCAGAAAAGTTCTAGACCTAGCCCGTAATAATCATGGCACTGTGGTGGAAGCCAACATCGTTACGGATCAAACCCTATCTATTAACCCCTTCATCCGAAGTGAGCAGTTCGGTAAATTGGCAGAAGTCCGTATTTGGGGAGTTGCCCTGAGTGATGATGAAATTGCCGTCAATAGCACCATGCTTCTGAGTGGTAACGAACCCTGTTTGTTCGCTTACTACCCCATGAGTGAAGCCACAGGAGTTGAAGTCCGCGACCATTCCGGTAATGGCAATAATGCCACGGTATCGGGGGCAAATTGGTGGGGCTGCACGGCAAGTATTGGCAAAATTGACAATCCCATCGGTGTCGATGCCCTGATTTCCAGCGAGTACAGCACCGTGAGCGTCGAAAATAACTGCAAGGTCGCCATCATGCGACGGTTCTTTGCCTATCCCACAACTAACGGAGTCACCCTGCTACCAGATAAGCGGATTGAAACCTTAGAACTCAAATGGATTGGTAACGCCCAATTTGCTCCTACTTTGTTGGGCTATATTGAAGGGCCACCCCCCGTACCCAGTGAAAACCTAACGTTGTCAGACGATTACAACGGTGCCACTTCTGTGGAATTAACTATGTCAGAAGATGTGGCGTTTAGCTGGAACAGATCCCAAGATAGCGGGTTAGGTGCGAATGCCGAAATCTTTGTAGGTGGCGATAGAGCAATGAATGCGGGTATTGGACTCATGACAAAAATAGGGGCGATGCGTGCTGGTTTCAAAGGTAGCCTTGACTTCACCTACCAATTCCAAAATGAAAGTAGCATCACCTCCAGTTCATCTCTGAGCATGACCGATAAACTGGAACTGCGAGGTACGCCAGAAGAAACCACTAAGTTCCCCCATTTGGGCACACGATTTATTCCCAAAAATATTGGCTACGCTCTAGTCATCTCAGCAATAGCAGATGTGTTTGTTACCCGACTTGCCCGCAGTGGCCAAATGGTCGGCTACCAAGTCCAACCCGTTGACGGGATTCCCCCAGATGTCAACACCATCACCTTTTTGATGAATCCGGCTTACACCATGAATGGTAGCTTAGATGGGCTCACAGGTAGCAGTGCCACAACAGATCGCTTCTTTAAGCACGTTCCTGAAATGCGATCGCAGTATGGTTCTCTCTATCCCGCCAGTTACTATCGCCTACAAGAAGCTTACGACCTCAAACGCCAGATTGAAGCGGAAGATAAACGCCGAGAATCTTACTTCTCTAACTTTGATGTGCGTTTAGTCGATGAAACCTCTTTGGATCGGAATATCGACAGTGGCCCTGCATCCAGCACGATTGGGGTACAACGGGAAGAAGACAAACCCAGCACCGACATAACTGAGGAAGAAAAGAAAAAAGCCGAAGCAGAAAAACTGAAAAATGCGAAGGCGGATGCTGAGGCGACCGTCAATGAGAAAAGTGCTGCCACCAAGGCAAAACAAGCCGAAATACAAAGCAAAATTGGTGACCAAGAGAAACGAGTGCAAGCCACAAACAGTTTTGCGGGTTGGCAAAAACGGATGGAAGATCTGCAAATTCGGGCGGGTAAACGCAATATCGTTAATACCTACGTTTGGGATGCCGATGGTGGGTTGCGAACTGAAGCTCAATCGTTTGCCAATACCGTAGAACATACAATTGGTGGCTCTTTTAGTCTGAATGCAGGTTTAGGAGTTGAAGGGAAATTTGCTGCTGGTGCTGCTGTAGAACTCACTGCCCAAGCGACTGTTAACTTAACTCAAACCATGAGCAAAACGGAAGCTCGGAGTAAGGGTTTTGAGTTGAATGTAGACCTCAGTGGTTTGGAATATAAAGGCATTACCGACTACAACGATCGCCCCATTCTGCCTGGGGAAAAAGTAGATCGCTATCGGTTTATGAGCTTCTATCTCGAAGGCAGTACCAATCACTTCCACGACTTCTTTAACTATGTGGTTGACCCGGAATGGTTACGCAGTAATGATGAGGAAGCGGTGGCTTTGCGTCAAGCCCAAGCAGGTAAACCCAATAAAGCATGGCGGGTGCTGCACCGGGTTACTTATGTGGAACGTCCAGCATTGATGGGTTTTGGTCAAGATGTCCGTAAATTGCGGGCTGCTGCGGAAGTCAGTGAAAATCAAGCACTGTTGGATAAGATTACTAAATTGGAGGATGCTAACCGTAAATTAGAGGAGAAACTTGATAAAATCCTCAACTACCTACAACAGCCCAAATAGTTAATTATTAAGAGGACGGGAAACTATTTCCCTTCCTCTTAATTTAAGGGTGATCGCTCATTAAACAGAGGGAAAATCATTCCGAATTTGCTGCCAAGTTTGATATAGTTTTGCCCTATGAATCCATCCCACATAACCCGCAAAACAACAACGTCCTAAATTATCAACGACAAAGACGCGCTCGATCGAAGTTTTTCCACCCACTTCAGACACAGAGGACACGGAGAAGATGATGTACAAATCTCTTTGTGTTCTTTGTGGTAAAAATACTTCTGTCCTCAGTTTATAGCCCTTTTCAGGTAATGACAAAGAAACCTGGTTTCGCACAACAATACCTTCGCCAAATTTAGGGCGGGTACGGGGCACATGGGAGGATTTCAAATTTGCCAAAAAAAATTGTAGTGGGAGCGTCTCGCTCCCTAGGGCTCTAATAGGGAGCGAGACGCTCCCACTACCAATTTACAACTAGGAGATGCTCTCGGGCACATTCGTGTCAACTTAAGCCGAAAGCCGCCAGCCCGGGGTTAAAACCACTGACGGACTAAGAATTTGACCTTAAGTTGACACCAATGTGGCGCAGACTGCACGATCGCGCATAGTATTCGGACAAAGAATCTATCGCGAAAAACCGATAATTTATCATCCGAATGCTTCGCCCTCTTCTGATATTTCCCAAACCCGGAGGCTCCCAGTGTAAGCACAGAAGGATTGGGGAAAATTGCTATAAGTCTTAATTCTATCAATTTTCTGGCTCAAAAAGAGTTAAGGAAAGTTGATAGAGTTGACGACGGGGCAGAGAGGTTTGTTGAGAAAGTTGACGGGTGGCTTGCGATCGCGTTAACCCTTGTTTCAATAATTCTTGCAATTCGGCTTTAATAGCATCTTCCGATAAAATCAGAGGAATTTCTGCTACCCCACCGAGAATAATCGTATATTCACCTTTAGGCTCTTTCTCATTATAATAAAGCAGAGCATCACCGAGAGTCCCTCGCCAAATTTCTTCATGGATTTTCGTTAATTCTCGCGCCAAAACAATTTCTCTTTCTGAGCCAAAACTATCGACAAAATCTTGGAGTGTTTGACGCACCCGATGGGGGGCTTCATATAAAATAATAGTGCGAGACTCTCGCGTAAATTCTTCTAATTTAGCTTGTCTTTCCTTTGCCTTAGTCGGTAAAAAACCTTCAAAAATAAAGCGATCGGTAGGGAGTCCCGATACACTTAATCCGGTAATACTAGCACTGACACCCGGAATGGGTATAATGTTAATATTCGCATCGGCACAAGCCTTAACTAATTCATAACCGGGATCGGAAATTCCGGGCATTCCCGCATCGGTGACAAGCGCGATCGCGTTGCCTTGATGTAATTTTTCTAATAACTCACCAAGACGTTGAAAACGATTATGATCGTGATAACTAATTTGAGGAGTTTTGACTTGAAAATGCTGTAAAAGTTTGCCAGTATGACGGGTATCTTCCGCCGCGATTAAATCAACATTTTGTAAAATTCGTACCGCGCGAAATGTCATATCTTCTAAATTACCAATGGGAGTACCCACTATATAAAGAGTTCCGGGTTTAACTGATGATGGCATTGTTTCATAATAAATGATAATCTTTTATAGCTTTTCTCAGATAAATGAGGTATCATGTCACTGACTCACTCAAATGTCGAAAAAAACATCATTAGAACTATAATTGGCGATTGAGTTATAGCCTCGTTATCAGTCCAGGGAAGATCAGGAATTGAGTGTTTGACAAGGGGCCAGTCCTCGACTCACTGCTCTTTTCTCACCCATAGTAAGAAATATTATACGGCATTACTAAACTAATGAACGCTTCTTCTATTGATTTCTGACAAAAAATATAGTGTTGACTTCAATGGGAGTTTGATTCTAACCTTATTTGCCACTGGGTTGAGCTCGGACCGATAATTCAGGGACAGGGCTATGGGGACACCACGTCGCCCTTTCCCTACTATATCGCGATCGTTTTTGTCAGATATATCATTGAGAAATAGGATACAATATCAAGGAAATAATTTGAGGAAAGGTTGAATTGAGATGAGTATTACGATAAAATTGAATGCTGATATCATTAATAATTTAGATTTATCTCCGGCTAAAAATATTATTGATACTTGGTTACAAGAAGGCGCGATCGTGTCTCACGAGCAAGAATTAACCATTGAAATAGACTTCCCACGCGATCAGTTTGATCCACGGGAATTATCAGAAATTCCCGAAATTCGATTATGGTTTATTCGCCTAGATGCCTGTTATCCTTGGTTGCCATTTCTCTTAGATTGGAAAAGTGGAGAATTAGCCCGTTATGTCGCGATGTTAGTCCCCCATCAATTCCATCGCACTGAGGGAATAAAATATAATCCTGAAGCCTTAGAAATTTTTTTAATGCACAAAATTTTTATTTTGACGGATTGGTTAAAACTACAGGGTATTTCTAGTCAATCTAAATTAAAATCCCTTTCTCAAATGTTAGGTTATGAATTAGATGATGGTTTTTTTGATATGATCGATCGCGTTAGTTGATAGGTGTTAAGGGTGAGGTTCGAGGTATTAAGTTGCCAGGGACTTAAGTCCCTGGCTAATAGCTAAATGCCTCTGAAGAGGACTTAATAATTTATTCGTGGGAGCAAAGACAACAAAATAATAAAATAGGCTAAAACCTATATCCCAAAAGACTTTGAAACTCTTGGTATTTTTTTTGTAGATATGGGTTTGAGTTTTTTTGCCTTCGGTGTATTTCCCTTGTCTCCCCAGGATTTGATGCTTATTTCATCATCAAAAATGTTTAAGTATAGCAAGTCTAAATCATTCATAAAGATTTGTAGGTAGTGCTCTCGTGCCTACCCCTCATCAATCAGGGCAACCACGGGGGGATTGCCCCTACAAAAATATTACGATGGAAATAGGATTGCTATATCATAATTCCTCTGAGGAAGAATTTAGCTGTAAGACAAGGGTTTTAAACCCTGACAGATTAATGTTTTGAGCTTAACAAACAGAGCGAGAGTTTAATTTCACCCTTAGAGGAAGCCCCAAACATTAACTTAGGAAGGGAAATTAAATAACTTGACTATTTGGTTAATCAGGGAGCCTTTGAGAGCGAAAGCTGGAACAATGATTGCACTACTTTATTAATTTTTAATTCCTGAAAAATAGGATGAAAAACGGAATATTAACTACCCGAAAGAGGAGAACTAGAAACACTCTGCACTAACCAATTAAATTTGGCTTTAGCTAGGATTATGTTGTCAATAACACTGGGATTTATTTCATCCTTTTCTTCCCAGTTGGGATGATCATGAGCTTCTTTAAGCTCCTTATCATCAGCATAACCTAAAAGTCTCACTGTGCCGCGCATTCTATCAGAGAGACATAAAGAAATGCCGTGATAAAATCGAGAAGCAAATCCCAGATCCTCTTGAAGTTTTTTAGTCAAATTCAGGCGAGAAATAGCTAAAACTTCCGTTTCGGCAATGGCCTTTACTGTTGCCAAAGGTGGACGATCATCAATAAAAGAAATTTCTCCCACAATTTCACCATGATAAATTTTTGCCAATTCCTTATCACCATCTTCCGAAGAAATAAAAACACTCAAGATACCACTTAAAACAATATAAATAGCATCAATTTTTCGTCCTTCAGAAATTAAAATCATGCCAGAATGTAATCTTTCTTTTTTACTTTTTCGCACCAGCCAATCAAGATCAGAATTATTTAACTCACCTAAAAAAATGAATAGAGATTGTTGACGACTGTTAAGCAACATATTTTTTACTTCCATCAATTATGACATTTTATTAATAGATGAACCTGAATAAAACCAGACATAAAAAAAGAATCGTGATGATTTTTCGGGGACTGAAAAATACAGCAAGGTACAGTGATTAAAGTCTGTTTATGGCGATTTTTTTATCTCTGATACCGATCAACCTGAACTACGCGTTTTTGGGATTTTTCTGCGCGATCGTGCGGAACAAGAATAATCTTATTGCCGTTAAATGCCAAACATCTTTTTTTGTACTGCGTACATTTGGTTTTACCGATATTAATTGATTTTACCATAAGTGGTAAATATTTCACGGGAGACTAAAGTCGCCTCGGACTTTTCATCCCTGGACTAAAGTCACAGGGTTTTCATACTATTTTTTATCACGACTTCCCAGGGGAAATAGGGGTAAGTAATAGTACATAGTCCTTGTCATCTGAGTCCATTTTAGCTCTACAGAAAAGAGAGTGGGGTTTAGAGTTTCAGGTGTTTGGATGTTTCCACAATTTTGCGATCCTCCTCAAACCTAAAACCTAAAACCTTAACTGGGCTGATAATGATCACCATATCACTATATGGTAAAGTTTCCTTGAGAAACTAAACTTTTGTCATAGTCTGTGGTAATTCCAGAGAATTTGACTCCTAAGTTGCCAAAGTTGTTTCCCAAGAACGAGGTTGGGGTAAATTCCAAAATTCTTGATCCAGAATTGACTGAGCTAATAAGCGACGATAAAGATTACTTAATTGAATCGCCGTGCTCGTCCAACTAAATTTTTCTGTGACTCTCGCGGAGGCTTGTTTTCTTAACTTCCGAGCCCATAATTCATCACCTAAAATACGATCGATCGCGGCTCCAAAAGCTTCAATATCTTGGGGTGGAACTAATAAACCCGTTTCTTCAGGTACAACTGTAAACTTTAACCCGCCCACATTAGACGCGACAACAGGAGTACCACAGGCCATTGCTTCAATAGCAACCAGTCCAAAAGGTTCATAGAGACTGGGAACAACACAGACATCGGAAGCCGTATAATATAAAGGTAGAACATCGTGATCTAACTTACCTGTAAATAAGGTGACAGAAGTTAATCCTAATGTTTCTACTAATTGGATCATACGTTCTTTTTCCTGGTCTTCGGGTTGTTCGGGATCGTTACTTCCGGTTAAAATTAAACGGAAATTGCCCTTAGTTTTGGAGTGACACATCGCGACAGCTTTGACTAAAGTTTCCACACCCTTACGGGTATCAAAGCGTCCCACATATAAAACAATTTGCTCGGTTTCACCAAAACCAAGTTGTGCGCGTGCTTCGGCTTTGGGCATAATACGAAACTTATCAATATCCGTACCACAAGGTATCACTTCAATCCTACCTTGGGATGATACTAATTCTCTGAGGGTTTCCTGCTCTTGGGGACTGGTAGCAACGACACAGTTAGCTTGTTCTAAAATTTGTTTTTCTAAGGTTAAGCGTGTTTGGGCAATGGGAGGTCTTTTTTTGCGTGACGGATATTCCAGTGCGCCTAAAAAGTGATAGGTATGAACTAATTGAATATTATGAGATTTTTGTAATTCTAAACCTGCCCAAGCTGATAACCAATCATTAGTATGCACTAAAGGGTAATTTGTGCCTTCTTTCGTTTGAAATTTATGAAAAGCCTCTAAAAATTCTGGCATATATTCAAACAATTCGTCTCGTGCAATAAAGTTTTGGGGGCCTGCCTGGAGACGGATGGTGCGACAATAGGGGGAATGTTGAACGATCCCCAGATCATCAGGATTCGTTTTGCGGGTAAACATATCTACCTGCCATCCTAATTTGGCTAAGGCTTCTCCCACTTGACGCACATAGATATTTTGCCCCCCCGCGTCTTGACTGCCCACTGGAGCCGCAGGATCGCCATAATCGGAGATTAACGCGATCGGTTGTCTTTTTGGTCCCTTGAAACCAGAAGATTTAAGAATGCCTTTGCTAGAGTTAGGAGCGGATGAGGGCCCGGATAAGGATGGGACCTCTGTGCCTTGGGTGTTTTTAGGTGGTTGATTCATTTCTGACATCTTTAGGTTTTCTTGACTATTTTAACAATTCTTTTCTTGTTAAACTAAGCGAGACTCTCGCGAGTCCCGCTCGTCTTCAGAACCGTGCATGAGACTTTCACCTCACACGGCTCCTCACTTACTGGGCTCTTTTGTTATGAGTACCTCTATCCGACTTACTTCCCAAGATTACAGGAACGTCGTTAACCCATTTCCACTCCCACTTTTCCCATTCCTGGGCTAGTTTGTTCATGGTCTTTTTA
>JBEDKD010000238.1:0-4057 GCA_041172365.1 Cyanobacteriota bacterium
AGCCACAACAACACACAACACAACCCCCACACAAATACAACCCCAAGCCTCCATCCCGATACCTTTCAAATCCTTCATCATCAACCGTCCCAAACCCGGACCCAGCAGCCCACCCGCACCCGTCGTGGGGAGGTGTCCCTGGGGCGCATTGATACTAAAGGTTAAGTCGGAGTAAGATAACCAGTCTCCGTCCTTGAGCCAGCCCACTGCATCTCCGAGTTTCTGATAAGTTTCGTTATCATAGCTCCCATCTAGTTTCCCACCGTTTTTCACCCAGATGTCTTTCTGCACAGAGAAACCAAATTTACCTTGAGAATATTTTGACCAGAGTTGGTCAATAATCCGTAACTCCTTGGGGGGAAAGTTTTCACAATCTTCTTCCCTTAACGAACCTTCTTTTTCTCTCCCCATAATTTGACACATAACCCTAAGAGTTTCTTCATCAGTTTCCCGCCATTTTCCAGCTGCTAAAAGTTGATCTAATTGACGAAAATCAGCACGATTTGTTTGTAATTCAATACTAGATTGAGTCGGAGTCGGAGAAGCAGTGGGAGGTGAAGGGGATGAAGGTGTTTGTAACGCTGTACTAGATTGAGTCGGAGTCAGAGTCGGAGAAGGAGTGGGAGGTGGAGGGGATGAAGGTGTTTGTAACGCTGTTAAAACTTCCTGAGCTGACTGAAAGCGATCACTGACTTTATCCGCTAACATCTTATCTAAAATTAGTGCTAAATCTTGACTAATTGACAAGTCATTTTTCTGTAACCATTCCTGCCATACCCATCTCGAATCATCAAGATCAAAAAGTTCATCAATCACAATTCCATTTCTCTCTTGAGGAATCACACCTGTTAATAAGCGAATCGCCGTCACAGCTAAACTATATAAATCACTAGAAGGGTATACCATTCCTCTAGCTTGTTCACGAGGAGCATAGCCCGGAGTACCGATTACTGTGCCGATCCGAGTCATCATCGTCGCGGAAACCTGTTTAGAAACCCCAAAATCGATTAAGACTAAATCACTAACTTTTCCATAAATTGAGGGGTCTAGTTTTTGCTGACGACGGATAATATTTTCTGGCTTTATATCTCGATGAATGACCGATTTATTATGAATAAAATCCAAGACTGGTAACATTTCTAGTAAAAAAGACTTGACCTGACTTTCCTGAAAACGACCTTGATCTAATAACAGATCCAGTAAATTTTCACCCTCAATATATTGTTGAATTAAATATAACTTATTATCCTGTTCAAAGAACGCCAATAAATCAGGAATTTGGGGATGTTTCCCTAATTTATCTAATAATTGTGCTTCCTGTTCAAATAATTGAATACATTTTTGTAAAGCCCCACTTCCCTGTTGTACAGGTAAAAATTGTTTAATCACACAATGGCTATTTAATTTATGTTCATCAATCCCCACAAACGCCCGTCCAAATCCACCTTCTCCTAGATATAGAGTGGCGCGAAAATGGTCTTTTAACAATAATTTCCCCCCACATTTCTGACAAAAATTGTGGTGAGCGGGATTGGAGTTAAGACAGTCAGGGTTAAAGCAGTGGCTCATGGCTGCAAGTTAAATATGATATCAATCCTATTTGAGGATTTTAACATGAGATGTAGAAAAGTGAGGTTATTTTAATCACAGCCGATTGCAGGTTTATAAAGTACACAGCCTAACCCCGAATCAGCGCGGGCACGGGCATCCGGGCGGGCACAGGAATCAGGGCAGCCACGGGAATCAGGGCGGGCACAGGAATCAGGGCGGCTACGGGGGCATCTCATTTTCGTAAATTGGCAGTGGGAGCGTCTCGCTCCCTATTAGCTCCCTAGGGAGCGAGACGCTCCCACTACAGTTTTTTTTACAAATTTGAGATGCTCCCAGTATAAACATTAGTAAACGCCATCACCATGACTTCCGCTTCTAATTGATCACTAACTGTTAAATAAGCAGGTTTCTTAAAAATTTTTGATTTCAGAATATCTCATTTAGATGCTAAATAGAGAGTTCCCAAAAGTGTCTTTTGCTCCTATAATGACGAAAAATTTGGTTAACTCACTTATGCGATTAATTTTGTATAGTAAGCCTGGGTGTCACCTTTGCGAAGGCTTACAAGAAAAACTCCAACAGATTCAAACCCTAAATATCGACTTAGAAGTGCGAGACATTACCACACGCACCGACTGGTTTCAAAAATATCAATATGAGATCCCGGTACTCTCTCTGGTTGAAACCTCTGGGACTTCTGA
Source organism: Cyanobacteriota bacterium (assembly GCA_041172365.1). GTDB lineage: Bacteria > Cyanobacteriota > Cyanobacteriia > Cyanobacteriales > Microcoleaceae > JBEDKD01. The sequence goes on from JBEDKD010000238.1 coordinate 2,253, forward strand.
AGAAGCCTCCGAGGTCCCTTTACCTCGTCTTTCTCCCCGCTCTACGGTTGCACAATTAGAAAAAATGTTACAGAAATATAAAGTAATTGAATCACAATAAGCGCAACATCGGTTTATAAGGAGTTGTTAAAGATGAAGCTAAGAGAGTTATTGGCTAATATCGCGAATGTTTCTTTTTCTAGCTCTCATCCCGCGTTGGATGAGGAGGTTAAGGGGCTTACTACTAATTCCCAGGCTTGTCAAACTGGAGATTTGTTTATCGGAATGCCGGGGACTCGTGTTGATGGGGGGGATTTTTGGCCTAGCGCGATCGCGTCTGGAGCTCTGGCGGCTGTCGTCTCCCCTCAAGCCGCGGAAAAAACCCCCCCAACCCCCCCTGAAGGGGGGGCTCTCCCTTGTGTGATTCCTGTGTCTGATATGACGACAGCCTGTGCTCACATCGCGGGGGCATTCTATGGCTATCCGGCACAAAAATTAAAGTTAGTAGGGGTAACTGGCACTAATGGGAAAACAACCACTACCTACTTAATCGAATTTCTCCTAGGAAACGCGCAATTACCTACCGCGTTATTAGGGACTCTCTATGTACGTTGGCCGGGGTATCAGGAAACCGCGGTACATACAACTCCTTTCGCGGTGGAATTACAAAAACAGTTAGGGCAGGCTGTCGCCGCGGGTGCAGAATATGGGGTAATGGAAGTCAGTTCCCACGCGTTAGCCCAAGGGCGAGTCTTGGGGTGTCCCTTTGAAGTCGCGGTGTTTACCAATTTGACGCAGGATCACTTGGATTATCACCGTGATATGGAAGATTATTTCCAGGCTAAGGCGTTGTTATTTAGCCCTGAGTATCTGAAGGGACACGCGATCGTTAATGCTGATGATCCATATAGTAAACGTTTGATTGAGATGTTGGGGCCCGATCGCGTTTGGAGTTATAGCACTTCAGATCATAGCGCGGATCTGTGGGCCGATCAATTAGAGTATCAACCCAATGGAGTCAAGGGAGTATTGCATACACCCAAGGGAGACGCGCCCTTTGATTTACCCTTAGTAGGGCAATATAATCTCGCGAATTTATTAGCCGCGGTGGGTGCGGGTTTACATTTGGGATTAGATTTGTCCGCGATGACAGACATTTTACCACAATTTGGGGGTGTACCCGGACGGGTGGAACGGGTGATCGTTAGTCCCGCTCAGGATATCAGTGTTATTGTTGATTATGCACATACTCCTGATAGTTTAGAAAATTTGTTGAAGGCTTCACGCCCTTTTATTCCGGCGCGTATGATTTGTGTCTTTGGTTGCGGCGGCGATCGCGATCGGACCAAACGTCCGAAAATGGGAAAAATCGCGGCAGATTTAGCCGATGTGGTGGTGGTAACATCGGATAATCCACGCACTGAAGATCCTCAAAAGATTTTAGAGGATGTTTTGGCGGGAATACCCGATACTGTCAAACCGATGGTGGAGCGCGATCGGGCGATCGCGATTCGCACAGCAATTTTAGAAGCGAAACCCGGAGATGGAATATTAATCGCGGGAAAAGGGCATGAAGATTATCAAATTTTAGGGACTGAAAAGATACATTTTGACGATCGCGAACACGCGGCAGCCGCCCTGAAAGAAAGATTAATCGGTAATAGTTAAAAGACAGGCTTGTGTGCGATCGCGCTGTTTGCTAAAGATTCAGCGCGATCGCGTTATCCTGACTTCTCCCCAGGAGCGCGATCGGGTTAATTTTTGTAGGGGCGGGTTAACCGAAATTTCTCCTACCCACAAATAACCTTAATAAACCCGCCCCCACC
>JBEDKD010000239.1:0-5037 GCA_041172365.1 Cyanobacteriota bacterium
ATCTACATCGGTTCAAAATCCGTTGCTAATGTCTTGTCTTTCCCAATCCCCATTACCCATTACCTATTAACCATTACCCATTACCTATTACCCATTACCCATTAAAGTCTAAACTTGAAAATTACTTATGACTCGCGTAATAGTTGTTACATCAGGTAAAGGTGGAGTGGGTAAAACCACGAGCACCGCGAATTTAGGAATGAGCTTGGCGCAACGAGGGCGTTTAGTAGTAGTTATTGATGCTGATTTTGGCTTGAGAAACCTAGATTTATTACTGGGTTTGGAAAACCGCATTGTCTATACGGCAATGGAAGTGATTACGGGTGAGTGTCGTTTAGAACAAGCTTTGGTGAAGGATAAACGACAACCTCGATTGATGTTACTTCCCGCGGCTCAAAATCGGATGAAAGATGCTGTGAAACCTGAACAAATGACTCAAGTGGTTAATTTGTTAATGGGTAAATGTGACTATATCCTGATTGATTCTCCCGCGGGTATTGAACAGGGATTTCAAAACGCGATCGCGTCAGCCCAAGAAGGAATTATTGTGACGACTCCAGAAATCGCGGCGGTTCGAGATGCCGATAGAGTCATTGGTTTATTAGAAGCTCATGGAGTGAAAAGGATTAATCTATTGGTCAATAGGATTAAACCCCTAATGGTTCAAGCTAATGATATGATGTCAGTACAGGATGTACAGGAAATTCTCGCGATTCCATTAATAGGTGTTATTCCTGATGATGAACGAGTGATTGTGTCAACGAACCGGGGTGAGCCTTTAGTCTTGTGGGAAGAAGCTACCACCGCGGGAACCGCGTATCTGAATGTGGCTCGCCGCTTAGAAGGTGAAAAAGTGGAATTTCTTGATTTGAATCCTACCCCCGATAACTTTTTTAGTCGTATTCGTAAATTCTTCACCGCCAAGATTATCTAACCCCCTATCATTGCCATGCTCACCGCACTCCTAGAAAGATTAGAAAGATTATTTCCTCGTAGCCATCCCACAAGTCGTGAAGAAGTTAAACGTCGTTTAAAACTGATTCTCGCCCACGATCGCTCGACTCTGGATTCTGATACGATGGAAGCATTACGCGCCGAAATTTTGAGTGTCGTTTCTCGCTATGTGGAAATTGACACCGAAGGGCTAGAATTTGCTTTAGAAAGTGATCGGCAAATGACCTCGTTAATTGCCAATCTTCCCATCCTTCGTGTGAAAGAGGTGGTGGAGTCTGCCCTGGCAGGCCAGTCGGGGGAAGATGCGGTACAACTTTTAGAACAAAAAGAGCCAGAAAAAGAGCCAGAAAAAGAGCCAGAAAAAGAGCCGGAAAAAGAGCCAGAAAAAGAGCCAGAAAAAGAGCCAGAAAAAGAGGACTCTCCTAGGGATGAAATTACCCCTGCATCTAGTGAGACTCTTCCCCCTCCAGAAGAAAGTAAGGAAGAAGCGCAGCCGGAAAAGGAAAAGGTAGAGGATAAGCAAGAAGCGTTTTCCACGGGACTTGATGTCACCAATGAGAAGCCAACCTAACCCCCTAACCCCCTTCCCGACAAGGGAAGGGGCAAAAGTGTTCTGAGAAACCCGGTTTCACTGCCAGGGCGCGATCGCGGAGCTATCCCTAGGAATCGCGCCCTGGCAGTGCCTATACGCGTATCCCTGGTGATCGGGTTTTTCGGTTGGGAGGTGGGCGCGGAGGGATTTTCGCTGTAAAGGGGTTTCCGACGGTTTTGTTAAAAACAGTGAAGTTTTATTGAGAAATAACTCAGAATATAAATATTTATTTACTCGTTAGGTGTAAAAAAATGATGCAAAACTGATCCTCATTTCATGTATAATTAGCCCTAATGTAAAATCCCTAGATGATTAATCATGAAAAATTGGCAGCACAAATTCTTTGTCGGCTTACTTTGTTGTACCTTTTTATTTTTCGGATGGGAAAATCAGGTATTAGCCGCAGGAATAACTAATTATAGTACCCCTATCTTCCCATCACAATTAGCCCAATTACAAGTCCCTCAAAATGTCTATGATTATCTCCAACAATATCAACCAGAAACTTATAATTATCTGACCGAAAAATTGGCAGCAAGTATTGAAGATGCCAAAGAACCACTACCCGATGAAGTCGTTAATGATCTTTGGGCTTTATCTCCTAATAATCCCCGAATTAAATGGAGAGAAAATAATGGAAAACTCGAATATTTGATGTCAACTTGGAAATATGTGAGTAACCCAAGTACAGATTGGCCAATAGGTGCAAAAAAACTGCTACCATATCAAACTTGGTTTACAGCAGTACCACAAGTGAAAGAATTTTGTCAGCAATATCAAGCCGTTGATAGCAATAATATTCCTGATCATATTGAACTGTTATTGAGGTTACAACAGTATTTGGGGCTAATTTTAAATAAATATTCCACCAAAACCCATTTTGTCGAAATGTGGGTAAAAGAAGAAGATTTAATGAGACCATGTATTGATGGAGAAATTAACGATTCCAGTTGTAATCTTCTACCCGTACCTGTTCCTGATACTAATCCTGTCGTTAAGACAATATACACCAATTCCTATACCAATGCCAAAAAAGAATATTATCCTTGGTCTGGTTTAGGTTATACCTATGATTGGGGAAATCCTGAGAAACCCCATCAAGGTCCCAGTGAGTTTATTATTAACCCCACCCCAGAAAAACCTGTAGAAGTCGAAGTTGTTTCTGTCACACCCACTCAAGAATATTGTCAGAATAATGTTGAACAATAATGCTTTTTTTTGTTCAATCAGTAAGGAAACGACCATTACTTAAGGGATTCTCAAAATATCGGAAAATTTGGGTTAATCCCTTTTTTTTTACTGAGGAATGAAAACTTAATAAAGTAGTGCAGGCATCTTGCCTGCTTTCCGGCATTTATGGGCGAAACTACCAACCCAATAGTCAAGTTATTTAATGTCCATAGGTCTTCTTGTTTGTGCGATACCAGAGAAAATTCTGATTGCGAAACAGATTTCTTTGCTCTGGGACAAGATATGAGTTGACTTTTTTCCCTTTTCATGGTATGGAAAAATGGGTGACTTGTGAAAATCGGGAAGTTTCTCGTCACACGATCGCGTCTTGTGCAGAACAAAAGGTTAAAATAAGAAGAAAAGTCGGCATTTTAATCCCTGGAAACATTCTGTGCAGTCTCAAACTACATCTAATCAACCCTTTCAATTCGACTCAATTGACGCAGCCCTGGGGGAACTCAAAGCCGGACGTGCGGTGGTAGTCGTCGATGACGAATACCGGGAAAACGAGGGCGATGTGATCTGTGCCGCCCAATTTGCCACCCCTGACATGATTAATTTCATGGCCGTCAATGCGCGAGGTCTGATTTGTTTAGCCATGACGGGCGATCGCCTCGATCAACTGGACCTTCCTCTGATGGTGACAAATAACACCGATAGTAATCAAACCGCCTTTACCGTCAGTATTGATGCCGGAAGTCGAGTCTCCACGGGCATTTCCGCCGACGATCGCGCCTTTACGATCCAAGTAGCCATTAACCCCTTCACCACACCCCAAGACTTACGTCGTCCGGGGCATATCTTCCCTTTGCGCGCTAAAGATGGGGGAGTATTACAACGGGCAGGGCACACGGAAGCCGCGGTTGACTTAGCCCGATTAGCCGGTTTATATCCCGCGGGGGTGATTTGTGAAATTCAAAACCCCGATGGTTCGATGGCGCGGTTGCCAGAATTATGTGAATACGCGAGAACCCATCAACTCAAAATCATTAATATCGCGGATCTGATTAGTTATCGCCTCAAACACGATCGCTTTGTACGTCGAGAAACGATCGCGCTCTTACCGACAGAATTTGGAGAATTTCAGATTTACGGATATCGCAACCTCCAAGACAATACCGAGCACGTTGCCATTGTGAAAGGGGATCTCGACCAATTTCCCAATAAACCCGTGATGGTGCGCGTCCATTCCGAATGTCTTACAGGAGACGCGTTAGGCTCACTGCGTTGTGACTGTCGAATGCAATTACAAGCCGCGTTAAAAATGATTGATAATGCCGGAGCAGGTGTAGTTATATATTTACGTCAAGAAGGGCGAGGCATTGGTTTAATCAATAAACTAAAAGCCTATTCACTCCAAGATATCGGGTTCGATACCGTCGAAGCCAATGAAAGATTAGGATTTCCCGCGGACTTGCGAAATTATGGCATGGGAGCTCAAATGCTCAATGATTTAGGGGTTAATAAAATTCGTTTAATTACCAATAACCCTCGCAAAATTGCCGGTTTAAAAGGATATGGGATTGAAATTGTCGATCGCGTACCCCTTTTAATCGAAGCCAATGATTATAATACAGGTTATCTCAGCACAAAAGCCGAAAAACTCGGTCATTTACTCTTACAAACCTATTTAGTCGCCCTCGCCTTAACTTGGAAGGAAACGAAGGAAGAGGGAAGCGGGAGAAAAGAAGAAGGGATGAATTTCTCATTGACTGGGGAAAAATCCATTATGGCCGAGCGCGATGATCGTTGGGAAAAATTACGACAATTAGCACAAAAACATGATTTCTTATTACAAGAAGAAGCGCGGCCTTTAGCTAATGCTATCTTTGGAGAAGCTTCTCTGATTTTACATTTAGGATTCGATCAAGTGGGTTTAGCCGCCCCAGATTGGTATCAACAAAAAAATCATCCTTATTTAAACGCGCTCATGGAAATTCTCCAAGCCCTTGTTACCTGGCCAGAATTACAAAAATTAGAACTCTTAGTCTCCACGGGTTCCGATCCCTTGAAAAGCTTACAGGTAAATTTAGAGCGTCAAACACTTCCACTCCTTGAGGTTTCTCAAATACGCGATCGTATAGAAGCACAAACCATCTACAGTTTTTCCTGACAATATCACAGTGTAGGGTGGCTATTGCTTACCGAAAAACATGGGTCTAAAGCCCCGTCCTTCTAGGACGGCTTTAATTTCTATAAAGTGTAAACAATTATTAAATATATGCACTTTGCGAATACAATGCTCTGTAAAAACGATAGAA
>JBEDKD010000240.1:0-8467 GCA_041172365.1 Cyanobacteriota bacterium
TCACGAATAATACTCTCTAAATTTTCATCAACCTCAACGGATGTATTTGTTGGTTCAACGGATGTATTTGTTGGTTCACTTGTGTATGTTAGTTCTCCATCAATGTTTTCAATCCCATTTAGGCGGAGACTGGTTGATACCCATCGACCATTTCGGGTTCGACATTGGGCAGAAATCACATCTCCACTAATAGAGATACTGTCACAAGACTCATCAAAATTAGCAGGGCGGTAAGAAGAAGTTACCCGGAGGGTTCCATCAATATTTTCAATCCCTCGTAACCGTAAATAAGTATGATTAAGTGATTGATCACTTTTTCTGCAATTAGCTTCTAATTCAGAACCGTAAATACTGATATCTTCGCAATTCAGTTGATAAGTGCTTGGGGCCGCCACCGCAGACAAGGGACGGGCGATCAGTGCCACGCTCAAAACAAATATGAAGACACACAGTGCCTTAATCGCGCGATTTAACTTCACTTTAAACACTCCTTTTGTTTGTGAGTTTGTATTGGGGGATTCTGGTTTGTCTGTCATCTCCACATTAATAAGACGTTTCCCAGAGTCAATTTCTGAATTTTTCGAGTTTTCGGTGTTTTTTTCGCCAAAAATGCACCTCCAAACCCAACCCCTTCGATTGGGTATTAATGAAACCCCATCGAAGGGACTTAAATATTTGCCCTGATCTGCCTTTCGAGCAATAATATTACCCGTTACCAGTTAAGGCGTGAGACTGCCGGACCACTTGACCGTGATGGTGCTGGTATTATCGTAGTAACACCCAGGTACATCATTAAGAATAAAGATTAAAGTTTCACCCGGTTTCATTACCAGAGTCGTTTCTTCCCCCACTTCGGCCACAACCGCACCGGTTTGCTTGTTCACCGCCAGCAGAGCAAAGGACGTATTGTTAGGATATTTCATCACACCCTGATACTTAAAGTCCTTAATCCCCGCGGCTGTGCAATCCGGCAAAAATTCCGCGACGCTAAAGCTGCCCGATGGCGTAAATTTAAACGTAACATCCTTACTCTGGTCGTTGGTAAATTCTACCCCTGTATCCGAGTTGCAGGGGATTTCCAATTGACCATCTAAAATAATAGGTTTTAGTGGAGTAGGATCAACCACTGCCTGAATTTCCTCTGCACTGAGGGCGACATTATAAATAGATAAACCCTTGATACTCCCCGTGAAATAATTCATACCAGTATTTCCATAACCTCGGCAACCGAGATAGAGGGGACCATTATTTTTGGTATTCCCAGTAGTAGTATCCTTATTGCTACCCTCTAATTTCCCATCAATATAGAGAGAGAGTTTCCCCTGATTATTTTCCGTACTGCGGACAAACGCGACATGATGGAAATTCCCATCATTAATTTTGGTGGTTGAGCGCACACTAGGATTATTGCTGCAATCATAGCGGGCGGCAACAATTATCCCAGAGTTATTCGCCACTTTTTGATTTAGGTAGCGAATCACATAAGGATATCCACCAGAGCTACTGATCCACTTTTCCACGACATCATTATCTCCATTTGTCGTGTCTTTTTGTTGACTCTCCGCTTTAATCCAAACGGCTACGGTGAAGTCCTGATTGGTGCCAAAGTTGATCGCGTCGCGATTATCAACTTTCTCAAATTCACTGGTGCCATTAAAGGTATAAACTTTCTCGCCAGAAGTATAAACAGGTATGGGACTCATTTTTTATCCTCGCATCCGCGTAATGGTTTTGGGTTGGTTCAATTTCTGCATCTATTATTAGATGACGATCTCAGAGGGCAAGTTCGGAATTTTTTGAGTTTTAGGGATTTTTTTCTCAAACAATGAATGTAGCCCATGAAACCGAGATAAATCTCAATAACCTTTGCGCGGTATAGCTTGCAACCTGTTTAAAGCATCCTGAATTTCCTTGTGGGCCGGATAGAGCAACTGTTGACTCAAAGCACTTTGATAAGTCTGTATCGCGCCCAAAGTATCCCCCAACCCTTCTAAAGCTCTCCCTAACCAGTAATCCGCCATAACGGGGTTAAAGGCCCTTAATTGCTGACTTCCGTGACAAGCCCTTTCCCACCAGTGCCGACTTGTTGGCTCATCCCCCAGCACCCGATAACTATCCCCCAGCCACACCGCGGCAGGAACAGATTGCAAATATCCCCCATTTTCGGGTAAAAACTGCCATCCTTGCTCTAAAGCATCCACCGCGTCCGGGTGTTTGTTGCCCAAAGCCAATACCCGCCCATGACGAAACCAAGCATCAGCTAACAAGGGTTGAAGTTGAGTTCCCTCGAAAGAAACACGACACCCCCTCTCAATCTCCTCAAAGCTTTCCACGAGTACCCGTCCCGCGATCGCCCAAACACTCCCGCGTTCAGGAAAACGCTCAAGCATCTCTTCGACTATCGAAGCAAGGGTTCTGTTATCCCTCTCTCGCCTTTGGATATCTCCCCCACTGCGGAAAAAGGGGGACGTGAGAGGGGAAGAGAGCATTCCGGCCAGAGGCAAAATCTCACACAAGGCGCGATAGATTTCACTATCATCGGGATAGAGGTGATAAGCTTTCAGTATTACCTCTGCCGCGCTCTGATAATCCCCCCTGTGGAATAAACATCGTCCATAGTAATACCAACCACTAGGATTATTGGGGTGTTCTTCAGTAAAGTCTCTCAACACCCTTACCCCTTGCTCCCAATCTCCTCGGAAAATGTGATAATAGGCCAGTGATTTGTAGGCTTGGGCTCCATGAGGTGCCTGTCGCAGAGCCGAGTTAATCATCTTTTTCGTCTGCTTACCCTCTTCCGCAAATACCAATCTCATCGCGCAACGCCGATCCAACTGTCGTAGAAGTACCCGGAAATCATCGGGAGCTAAGACGATTAATTTATTCAACCGTCGCTGTGCTTCCTGAACATTCCCCAGCGCGAGCAGGGCATCATAGCTATGAATTAAGGCGACAATATCATCTGGGTTGATTGACAAAATCACATCAAAGGCTCGTAAAGCCCCAACCGTATTTTCTCTACCCATTTGCAATTGTCCCAAAGCCAGCCAGTAAGCCGTGTTGTCCGGTTCTAGGTTAGTCGCGGTTTCAAACGCGATGATGGCTTTTTTCGTGTCCCCTTGACAAAGGGCAATCAATCCGCGAATATGTTTTTCTGTCGCTTCATTGCTTAACAGAGGCAAGGCATTCTGATAAACCTCGATCGCGTCTGCGGGGCGAGCCATTAGCTGCAAGAGTTTCCCCAATTTCAACTGTACATTTATTAATTGAGGTTGGCGTTCAATGACTTCGCGATACTGCTCAACCGCGGGTTCCCAGTGCCCCATCGCGTAGAGCAAATTAGCTAATTCCAAACGTTTCTTCCAGCCAGAGGGATACTGCTGTATATACTGACTTAATGTTTTCCGTTTCTGCTCTTGTCGGGTGGGCTTTTCTTCTAAGACGAGGTGAACATTCAACTCCACCCCAGAGGACTGGGTGAGTGGAACCAAGTATGAGACAGTGTTTCCAGACATATCGCGGTTACTTGATAATTAAGGGCACGATCAAAGCCCCCCTGCTTTTGTCGGGGGCCAGGGGTCATCTCTGAGTGAGTCCTGATGATTTCATCGGAGTTGAAACTCTCTACTGCGGGTGTCCCCTTTTTCTCCGGTGACTCGACAGAATCTAACAGAGAATTGTCTAACCCTGACAAATACTTTGTCAGACGCGTTTGTAAAATTGCTCGCGCCTGTGAAATACGTTTGCAAAGGTTGTCGTAAGATATACCTAGCTTTTGTGCTATTTCCCGATAAGATTTCTCCTCAATAAAGTGCAGGACAAAGGGTTCGCGCAGTCTGGGGGGCAATTCCTCAATCGCACGGTGAATGATTATGGCTAGTTCATCCTGCAAAGCCAAGCTTTCTGGAGTATCGCAGAAGGAAACCTGCCCCTCGAACCCTTTCTCTACTATTACTTCTAAACTCTCAACGCGATCGGTTAACCTCTTGTATTCTCGATGTATATCCACACAGATGTTATAAGTTAGTCTGGTCAACCAAGCTTTAAAATTAGTAATGACACCAGTACAAGTTCGAACTTTCTCAAGGGCTTTGAGCATCGCTCGACTGAGGGCATCTTCGGCTTCCGTGGGGTTGCCCCCCATCCACTTCAGACAGCAACGGTAAAGATCATCTTGATACTGTTGCCATACCTGCCAAAACACTTTTTCTGCATCTTTGGTGCAATCCCAGACAAAGGTGAATGGTGTGATGGAAGGGATTGAGGGTGTAATTTCCTCTACCCTTTCACTCGCGATAACCGTAGCCAGATTTGCCCCCAGGACATGAGCCGTGACAGTGGGAAGTAAAGTTTTATTGGCTTTCATTTTTTGACTGCTTCAGAGTTAATTGAATGAGTCGGTTACTGTTATTGAGCTTTGAAGTAAATGCCATTCCAAAGATAGATATTACTTGGGTTTGTGACAGGAACGTTTAATCAACACAATTCTTTAAACTAAGTGGCTAGTTACCAAAATAATGGTAGTCAATGATACAAAATAATGTGTTGTTAGTATTGACCAATACATTTTTTTTAAGTGTTTATACCTAAAAAAGTCGTTTTTTGATAACCAAGTTAGATTTTTTTACCGCTCAAGCTTTTGGGACTATCACCCCCGTCGGTTCCTCAAGTTGATGAAAATGTTGGGAAATCGGAATAGTAATTACAAAGGTAGTGCCTTCACCCCAACGGGAAAAACACTCGATTTTTCCCTGATGTTTTTCGATAATTTGATGGGAAATAGATAATCCTAATCCTGTCCCTTTTCCCATTTCTTTAGTCGTATAAAAAGGTTCAAAAATATGTTGATTTACTTCTGTTTTCATCCCAATTCCATTATCGGTAATGGATATTAGTACCTGGTTCGCAGAAATTAAATTGCTTTTAATGTTAAGTATTAATTTTGATTTGGATTGAGGGAAGATATTTCTCCGGGCATTTAAAGCATCAATCGCATTAGAACAAATATTCATAAAAACCTGATTAAGCTGACTGGCATAACACTCGACTTTGGGTAATTTACCATATTCTTTCATCACCACAATTTCTGCGCGATCGCCTTTAGCTTTCAAACGATGTTGTAAAATTAATAGGGTACTGTCAATGCCATCGTGAATATCAACGGGTTTCATTTCAGCTTCATCGAGTCGGGAAAAGTTCCGCAGAGATAGGACTATATCACGGATACGATTTGCCCCTATTTTCATTGATTCTAACATTTTGGGCAAGTCTTCCATCAAGAATTCTAAATCACTATCTTCGATCGCGTCTTGTATTTGTTGAGGTGGATCGGGATAAACTCCCTGATATAAATTAATTAAAGTTATCAGAGTTTCGACATTTTCATTGACATGAATGAGATTACCATAAATAAAATTAACCGGGTTGTTAATTTCATGGGCTACTCCCGCGACTAATTGCCCTAAACTGGACATTTTTTCGGTTTGAATAAGTTGAGTTTGAGTTTTTTGCAGTTCTTTTAACGCGGTTTCCAACAGTTTTTTTTGTTGCTGTAATTTCTCTTGGGCTGCTTTGCAAGTAGTAATCTCATAGCGAATTGCTAAATATTGATAGGGTTTTCTTTCTTCATCTAAAAACGGTACGATGGTGGTATCTACCCAATAATAAGTTCCGTCTTTTGCTCTATTTTTGATTTCCCCTTTCCAGACTTTGCCCGATTGAATTGTTGCCCAAAATTCCTGAAAAAACTCTGGGGGATGATACCCAGAATTAATAACTTGATGGGTTTTTCCCATCAATTCTTCGCGACTATATTGGGAAATTTGGCAAAATTTATCATTGACATATCGAATGATGCCTTTTTCATCAGTCATCACCACGATCGCGGATTGATCTAAGGCGGAATTTAGTTCAAATAATTGTTGAATTTCTTGTTGCATTCTTTCCGTAAGATTCGCATTTTCATTATCTTTATTTTCTGATTTTATTTTGACAGGTAATTTGACTTTTCTTGATTCCATTAAATAATGGAATAAATTAAGTTGATTTTCCCAATAATAGTGAGTTTTTTCTGACATAAATTCCCTCTTGAAAAAAACAGATAAAAATGTTTTTTGGTTTTTTTCTTCCCATCATCGCGTTTCTGGAGTACCGATAGAATAGAAGACACGGCTATGGGGTGTCATCCCAAATCATCTCCATTGCCATCAAGGAGCCGCGATCGTGTGTTTCCTGATGGTTTGACGATATCTCTTGTTACTTACCAAAAAGAGCAAGTAGTTACTTATTGTCTTAACAGATCATGTTCTCAGATTACGTTAGCTTAAAAAAAATTAATGTTAATAAAATTTTAATGTTTGATTGATATTTATCTGTTTAAGTTTCTTTATGAATATCTCAAAAAATGTAACATTTTGTTAAGTGATCTGATGTGCGATCAATTACTTGTGATATTGTAAGCAGAATTACTGCTGACACGCGAACCCAAGATATTGATATGGGAACAGGATTCTGCCTTTGGCCGATGCACTGGGCTTGCTTCGCTCCCGGTGCCCATTGGTGTTAACTTAAGAATGAAACTCATAATAAATTTCCCTTGTCGTCGAGTCTCAATCCCCCTAAATCCCTGGGTTGTTTCATTCTCACAAAACTAGAAACCTCTCAACCCTTGAACCCATCAATAATCTCGACAGCAGGAAGTCACGGGGATTGTTGTTAACGATAAAGTCAATGTTTCTCGTGAAAAACTGAAACGCTTTCGCGCCACCCTTTATCAAATCGAAAAAGACGGTTTAATCGGCAAGCATTGGGGAGATTCTAAAAAGCGAGAACTCATTCCTTCCCTGGAGGGTTTTGCTAATTTTATTTTTATGGTTAATCCCGAAAAGGGTTCTCTGTTTCGAGAGCAAGTTAAACGCATTAAATAAAAATATGCTAAACGTAAATATTCGACTTCAATTCCTCTTCCCAAAATTCTGAATCAATCGGATCTAATCGCGTTAATTTATTCTGAGTTGAAGCGGCTTGGATATACAGGTGAATCGAGATGTTTCTATTTAAAATACAACTACGGAAAACAATCTCTCCAAGAGCTAACAGAGGAAAACTTGCTGGAATTTCTGACTCCGAAGGGGTAATCTGTCTGCTTTTGCCCCGTGGCATTATTTTATTAAACGTAAGTAAGCAGAAACCGGGTTTCGATGAGGCACTCTGGTTTTAGGTGAAAATCTCATAAACCCGGTTTCTTTTGCCCAAGGCGCGATCACGGAAACCGGGTTTCTATGAGACACCCTGGTTTTAGGCGAAAATCTTTCTCACAAACCCGGTTTCTTTTGCCCAAGGCGCGATCGCGGAAACCGGGTTTCTATGAGACACCCTGGTTTTAGGTGAAAATCTTTCTAAAAAACTCGGTTTCTTTTGCCCAAGGCGCGATCGCGCTGTTTCTGAGAATATAGAAGAAGGCAGGTTTGGTGGGGATGTGGGAGAAGCGCGAGGCCTGCGGCTATCGCGGTTTTACACAATTAAATTGGCTTTTAACCAATCAATAAAAGTATCAAAAGTGATATCCTCAGTTAAAAGAAGTTCATTTTTATTTTCTAAATGAAGATGAGGGATAAATTCACCGGAATGCTCATAACCAATTTTACCATACTTCAAACGAATGGCTCGTGGATCAGGTGCATTGTCAAACCCCGCCTTTACCCAATCATCTTTTAAGACATAATAACGATATTGACGAGCTTCATTACTCAATAATTCTGTCACCAATATTTGATACTCACCATAACACGCGTTTAGCCGCAAAATAGCACGTTTAGGAGTATTATCAATCTGGTATTGAACTTGCGAAAAGGTGATTTTTGCTCGTTCAATTATATGAGTAAAATCGCCTGTAATTTTTCTGTCCAATCTTGTACTCCCTTATAAGAAAATTCCCAGTCAGCTAAATCTATTTCCCACCGTTTATCAATCTGATTTTCTATCTCAGATATAAAGGTTTCATCAAGCTTAATTTTATCAAAAAAAGTCACAAAATCAGTTTTATATTTGCTTTGATAATGTTGATTCTTGCTTTGAAGTTCAATGATTTTATTAGCAATTATTTCAATACTATAGCGTTTAATTGCTAAGTTTATCTCCGATTGCAAATTGCCAAAATCACTCAAGATTTTAGCATATTCTTCATTGATTGATACTGTTATCATTTGTTTAACCCCCTCCGGTATCACTAACTTTTTTTATATAATTATTATACAATATTACGAGCTCACCAGAAACCGGGTTTCTATGAGGCACTCTGGTTTTAGGTGAAAATCTTTCTAAAAAACCCGGTTTCTTTTGCCCAAGGCGCGATCGCGGAAACCGGGTTTCTATGAGACACCCTGGTTTTAGATGAAAATCTCATAAACCCGGTTTCTTTTGCCCAAAGCGCGATCGCGCTGCTCACTATTTTCCCGTAATTTTAACA